>NZ_CEYLVT010000041.1:22199-42061 GCF_982860115.1 Moorena sp. | reverse complement strand
CACGTACGGTTTTGGAGACGAGTCGCAGAGGTGACTCTGCGGCTTAGTTTAATAACTCTACCAACTACTGCTACAAGAAGGTATTGCCACTCCTAAACAATTCCACACTCCAGACCGTCCCCCACTCGATTGGCTCCACCTGGTTCACACCCCTGACTATGTTCAAGCTTACTATGAAGGTACTCTTGACCCGAAAGCTGTGCGACGCATTGGCTTACCCTGGAGTCCAGCGTTAGTAAAGCGAACTTGTACTGCCGTAGGTGGCACGATTCTCACCGCTAAACTCGCCCTGAGTAAAGGGTTAGCCTGCAATACTGCTGGTGGTACCCATCATGCTTTTCCCAATTATGGCTCAGGGTTTTGTATCTTTAATGATTTAGCGATCGCATCCCGTGTCCTGCAACAACTGGGACTAGTTCAGAAAATTTTAATTGTTGACCTAGATGTCCACCAAGGAGACGGTACCGCCTTTATCTTCCAAAACGACCATAGTGTCTTCACCTTTTCCATGCACTGTGAAGTCAATTTCCCTAGCAAGAAACAAAAAAGTGACTTAGACGTTCCTTTACCAGAGGGAATGGATGATGATGCCTATCTACAAACCTTAGCCAAGTATCTTCCGGACTTACTCTCAGGATTCAAACCCAATTTAGTCCTCTACGATGCTGGAGTTGACCCCCATGTAGAAGACCGCTTGGGCAAATTAGCCCTGACCGACACAGGAATTTACCGTCGGGATATGCAAGTGTTGAGTACCTGTGTAGCAGCGGGCATCCCAGTGGCTAGTGTTATTGGTGGTGGCTACGGTAATGATTTCGATGCCCTGATCTATCGCCACTCTTTACTCTACCGTGCTGCTCTTCAGGTCTATCGCCAGTGTCAGCTTTGATGGCAAACTAAAGAAGGAGGAATTCTTTGGTCGTAATTTATAAGATTGATAGTTACATATAGGTAGATAAATTACCTAGAGCTACGGCCAACGCTACTCCCCACTCCCAATTTACCATTCCCCATAAAAAAACTGTGCTGCTATCCAAAGGCTTTGAAGTAGAAATGTATACCGGCACTCCCGAAGGGGATATTGTCGGTTTTTCCGATCAGATTGTGGCATCCCTCGACGGATTTGTTCGAGAGCCAGATCAGCGCCATGTCGAATATACCACTGCTCCTTTATGTTGCTATGACCGTCTCTTATGTGCCTTAGTGCGTCCTCGACAGCAGCTGCGACAGTATTTAAAAAGCTTGGGTCACTATACACTAATTCCTGGCAGTACCCTGTCCTTAGGTGGAAGCGGACGCTTTTACTGTTCTGACCCCAATAATCCTTACTATTGCTACATTGAGACCACCTACGGCACTAAAGTTGTCACTGCCAGCATCCATATCAATGTGGGCATCTCTGACCCAGAAATCCTGATGAGAGCTTGTCGTCTAGTGCGAATGGAAGCTCCACTATATCTAGCCCTGAGTGCATCTTCCCCGTTTCTGGACGGCAAAACCACTGGCTATCACTCCACCCGTTGGGGAATGTTTCCCAAAACTCCCTGTGATGTTCCTTTATTTGAAAGCCATCGTCACTTTATCCAGTGGACTGAACAGCAACTCGCTGCTGGTACCATGTTCAATGTCCGTCATCTGTGGACCTCTGTGCGCCCCAATGGCAACCGACGCCCCTATGATCTCAACCGCCTAGAGCTGAGAATCTGTGATTTAATGGTCGATCCCATTGCCCTGTTAGCGGTTATGGCACTATTGGAAGCACGCCTGATCCAACTGATTCATGATCCCAGCCTTGACCCCCTGGAGATAAGTACAATACCTGCCAACAACCGTTCAGCTGAATTGATTGCCCTCACCGATGCCAATGAAGTAGCTGCGGCTGAATCCAGTTTGGATGCCCAACTGAGGCATTGGCAGGATGGCAGACTAATTCTGGCACGAGATTGGATTGAGGAACTTTATCAAGAAGTTTGGCCGGTAGCCAAAAAACACGGTTTTAGTTGCTTCCTCTCACCAATTAAGAAAATTCTACGGGAAGGAAACACCGCTTCCCAATGGTTACAACTTCATGCAGTGGGTGTTGATCCTCGCCAAGTGATGATTCAAGCCATTCAATCCATGGCTGAGCAAGAATCGCTACTAGAAGATCAATTGTGCCAGTCCCTGGTACCCTAACTGACTAACAGCTTAGTTATTCAACTACAATTTAATAACTAAACTTGCAACTTTGAGGGTAGGGGGAATCAGGATTCTCCCTACCCTCCAATTAGGATGCCATTTTTTATGAATTTTTTTAAATTTTTTATAGTTTTTGTGAAAAAAACTGCCTCAATTGAATAATTATGTTGCCAAGTGAAATTCTTTGAAATATAAGAATATCTAATATATGGTTGAACAAAAACTAATATAAGAAAAACATATATGATCTATATCACTAGGTAGAGGTGATATAAAATACAGACAAGAATACTGACCTTAGCTATGCCTATAGTACTATAACCTAAGGTCGATATCGAATGCTCCTCAAACCTGAATCCCGGCCAGCTCATTCAAATAAATCTTTTAGGTGCGCTTTCCGACACCAGTTTGTCCACACCCGTTTGCCCACACCCCATACCCAGTAAAGCTTTAAAGCTAGTTGTCACCACTTAAAATACCAATATGCGATCGCTTATTTGTTTTCTAATCAGGGGTTTTATATCATGTCAGGATAATTACCCTGTCTTGATGCAGTCGCTCATGGGGGAAACCCCCAAGACCGCGCTGCATCGCTTAATAAAAACCTCCCGATCTCCCCATCTCCCCATCTCCCCATCTCCCCATCTCCCCATCTCCCGACCCTTCCCACACTCCGCGCGAATTTTGGGTATTCAACCAGACTTGGTATTAGACCCAGATTTGGTATGAATATAGATTAGGGTCAAACGTGTTAAGGGTTTCATGGTAAAAGTTGTCTTAATTAACCCGCAAATTCCACCGAATACCGGCAATATTGCCCGAACTTGCGCCGCCACCACTACTCAATTGCACTTAGTGGGTCCATTGGGTTTTGAAATTAGCGATCGCTACTTGAAACGAGCAGGACTAGATTATTGGCCCTATGTAGATTTTCAATATCATGATTCTGTTGATGCATTTGTCAGCTATCACCAGAAGCAAGAGGGGCGATGGATTGGCTTTACCAAGAGAGGAACATACAACTATATTAAGTTTCAGTTTCAGCCCAAGGACTGGTTATTGTTTGGCTGCGAAACTCAAGGTTTGCCTCCCCATGTCTTAGATGCTTGTCACGCTAAAGTCTATATCCCCATGGCCGAGCCGGGAGTTCGTAGCTTAAATCTCTCCGTCAGTGCTGCCCTTGGCTTATTTGAGGCCAGGCGTCAGTTGGGTTACTTGGAATAGGTTTTTTGTGTGTTAATCATTAGGACTTACGAAGTCTAGTTAGTTTCGCCAGTCCAATTTGTATAATTTGTATAAATTTTATATATAGATTTCTTTTGTATAAATTTACTTGTATAGATTTTTCTTATAGCTTTAGTTGTATTGATTTAGTTGTATCGATTTAGGTTTAAGCCTTAAGTGTTTATTTTTAATAAAACCTTAGTATTTCACTATATCACTCCTTAAATCGGGTGTCAATAGAAATATCGACGGGGACTAAAGTCGTTGTTTCCCTAGTCCTCATCTTGCCGGACTAACATAGAAAAATTAAATGGGGAGCAACAGTCCGCCCCACTGAAAACATACTTATCCCCCTTCAGGGGTTTAAACACCATCAGTAGAGTTCAAATGCGTAATTTCACCTCTACTGATGGTGTGAATAGGAAATGTCTGTATAAATGTGTAATTTTCGTGAAAAACAATCCTTCTCAGTGAATTCCCTAGCTGATCAATCCATCACGATATCTTTATATTGGGTTAAACTCTGTGAAAACGTTTTGTCGGACAAGTCTGTTTTAATCAGGGAAAGACCTCAAAAGCAGGTATCTTTGGGTAGAATCAAGGACTTTCAGCCTAAAGCTGACCGGACACACCTTGGTTGAATGAGTTAGTGTGTGTAAAATTACTCACCAAAAATTCAGCTATCTAGAATACTGAAATTACCGAACACATATAAGAAATTTCTATCATAAAGAGTAGGATTACCGAGAAATTACCGATAGATTTTGCTGATATCAAATGGCGAGTGATCAATATACCAAACCAGCTATCAATAGAGAAAAGGAGGATTTGAAAGATTTTGTGAGCGCACCATCAACTAGCAACCCACCAGGATTAAGATCCCGGTTGATACAGGATTCTACGGTTGTTGTCTTACCCAAAATTCGCGTAGAGTTCATCTGTAACCAGTTAGTTACTTCGAGATTCCCATCGCTGTTTTTATGGCGCTCAAAGAGAATAATCAGCAAATATGCTGGATTTTCTTGGGTTACTGAGGGTGCTTTCCCGGAGCAAGCTTAATTAGCCAGTTACTTTATATGCATATATATGCAGCATATCCAGCCATCCTGAACGGCAGCCGTGGTCAATCCCGACAAGATCTCTGCTATGGGATGTTGTCCACCTAGTGGTCTAAGGATAAGTACCTATCAATGGCTTCAAGGTGTATCTAGCTATTGCTATGAAAGAACAAATTTTTTAGTAGTCATGTGAGCTTGTCTAAATCAAAGAAGCACGGTAATCTTTGCTAAGTCTCCCAAATAGATGTGATTTGGATCACACTTTAGTAGTGAGTCACATCATTGACTGGTAAAAAATAAATCAGGAACTGTTAAGCGCTCGTCAAACACCAGGAGGACTTTTTTGAAAGGAACACTTACTGATAAGGTCAATCATGTTCCGACCTGTGCAGCAGAGTCATCGGATTCGGCATCAAAACTACCTGCAAGTAATCATCCGGTCGGTGCAGCAATTCCCCTTGAGATGAACCGTAAGGCTCGTACCTCAGCAGCCATGATTGGATTGGCGATTTCCATGGGGGCATCTGGCTTACTATTACCTCAACAGGGTGATGAAGCAATGGCATTCGAGCCAGTTGCTCCTGAGCCAAGTGGGACGAATCTACCAGCAGCCGAATTTAAAGTTACCGCTGTTTCAAGCCCCTCATTGCCAAACTCTGGTAAGCAGGGACAAGGGAGTGTGGAATCAAAGCCAGCCTCACCCCCAGAATTTGCGATTCGGCAAAGCCGACCCTACGCGAAGGCGAATTTTAACAAGCTCAAAACCGATGACACTCTCCCAGTAGCGAGGAAGTCTACCATTGGTGAAGTTCAGGGTGCTGATGTCAAAGCCTCATCTAACTCTGAGGGTGTACAGCCAAAACAGTTGCTAGCATCTGCACCAGTCTCAAAATTGGGTAACCTGTCAACGGATGCATCCCACGCTGTTTCCAACAAGACGAATAATCTTTTAAAAGCTAGACAAGACCTAGCCCTCAAGCGCCTCCAAAAACATCGAAACCGTCTGAGCAAAAGTCTGGTTCAGTTGAGGTCTGAGGAGTTTAACAAGTCTTATGAACTGGCATCACGGACCCTTGGTTCTAGCCCACACACTTTACCCCCTGCAGTGCTAAAACCTGAGGGTACAGTAACAGAAACATCCCAGCCCATTGTTACTGTACCTACAACTCCGGCGGCGCTTCCACAGCCAATGCCAAAAGTTGCTGTATCACCAGCCTTAACCCAATCAACTAGATCTGGGTCACTACCAGTGGTGATTCCAGTACCGACTCCAGAAACAACTGTCATATCAGCAGTCAAACCATCAGTTGTCAAGGTCAGTACTCCAAAAATTGCATCGGCTACAACCGAGGTAACGATAGACCAACTCAATGTGCCACAGCCAGTGGTGCTGGGAACTAGGCTGTCATCTACTGGCAACTCTTTTCACCAGGTCAAAGCTGGTGAAACCCTCGATTCTATTGCCCGTAGCTATGGTTTATCCCGCTCAGAGATAGTCTTAGCCAATCAGCTAGATAATCCTCACCTCATTGAAATTAATCAACAGCTGAAAATTCCTCAAGTTGGGAGATTCGATCACCAACAGTCCTCTGTTACCTTCCTATCTAGCAACAGCCTGAAATCTGAACCTTGGAAGCTAGCAATAGGACGACCAAAGGATTTAGAAACAACTATCTCTGTTAAGACTTCTACTAGTCGAGATCAAGTCACATCTGTATCTATAGAGGAAAAACCTAAACTAAAACCGGTAACTGAGACCATTTTGGCTCAATCGACCTCAGACAGTGGTCTGTTAGCTCAGGCTACTTCCTCTGTTGAAAATCAGCCTCTAGAGTCTATTAACTCTCAGCGCAACTCCTATGTTGAAAAATTAAGGGCTGATATTCTCAAGATGCGAGAAGAAATCCGGGAGAATAAAACCAGCCCAGAGGAAAGCAAGCCAATCAACCTAGGAGTTACTACTAACGAGGGAGTTGCTGATCCCTCAGATAAGGAGTCTAAATCTGTCGAGATCACTCCCCAGTTCAATCCTGAGAATAATCAAGCAACCGGTACGAAAGAGTGGCAATTATTACCGCAGCCACCGACAGCTCCACAGGCTCCTATTGCTATTCCAAGACCTCAGCCACCTCAGAAAACTAGACGCAGTTCTATTGCCATTCCTGTGCCTCCACCTGAGGTATCACAACGGAGAAGAATAGCTGTAGCTCCTGCCCCACCGGAACGATTTAACCCAATGATCCGCATACCGGTAGGAAAACCTGTTTCGCCAGGAGTGCCACCTCTGTCTAAACCAGATATGTACTTGCCAGATAGCCCTACCCGCTTTAACGGATATATCTGGCCAAGTAATGGTGTGATTACCTCAGGTTATGGTCGGCGTTGGGGACGGATGCACAAGGGCATTGATATTGCAGCTCCCATTGGGACACCAATTATGGCAGCAGCCCCTGGTGTTGTAGTCAGTGCTGGTTGGAATTCAGGTGGCTACGGTAAATTGGTGGAAATCAAGCATCCTGATGGTAGTCTGACCCTTTATGCCCACAACAGCCGAATTTTTGTGCGTCGTGGACAACAGGTTGGCCAAGGTCAACGAATTGCCGCTATGGGTAGCACGGGTTATAGCACTGGTCCTCACTTACACTTTGAGGTTCATCCCAGAGGTCGGGGAGCTGCCAATCCAATGGCCTATTTGCCTAGAAAACGGTAATAGTGTGATTTCAAGGGAAGTATCCCAATCTGGCAAAATTAATAGGTCGAATGAGGAGACAGAGGTCAAGGGTAAGGTGAGCAACAGGTAACTTTCCTACTCTTCCTCACCTTCTCTGACAATAGTTATGATCACCCTTAGCCCCTTGAGCTAAAGGGTTAGTGGACAGAAAGTCTAAGTCTGAAGCAGGAGTTAACTTTCCTATTTTTCTTCTACCTTGTCCCTATACCCCTGTAGCTGTGCCGTTCGATGGGTGGGCACGCAGTATGTCAACTCAACTTTTGCTCAAGGAATAAAAATTATTAGAGAAATTCTTCGCATTGATATGTTATAGTACATAAGGGTTAAAAAAAAGGCTCAGTAGCTCAGTGGTTAGAGCAAGGGACTCATAAGCCCGAGGTCGCAGGTTCAAATCCCGCCTGAGCCATACCTAATAAGTTAGTCAACATTAGCTAGTCAACTGGATTGATCAAGAGAACCCTGGTAGTGTTCTCGGATTTCGTTAATGGAAAACAGAGCTTGAAACATTAGCCCAGCTGACTCATAAAGCTCGGCTCCACCTTGCAGCCGGTCAACCAGGGCTATTACCAGCTCTACCTGGTAACCAGCTTCCTTAAGGCGGTTCACGGCTTTCATGGCTGATTGCCCAGTAGTCACCACATCTTCTAATACCACTACTTTGGCTCCTGTGGGCAAAGAAGGCCCTTCAATGTATGCCCTGGTTCCATGACCTTTTGGCTGTTTGCGGATAATTAGACCAGGGATAGGGCGGTTTTCTAAGGCAGAAACAATGCTAACCGCACTGACGATCGGATCTGCACCCAGAGTTAAGCCAGCAACAGCTTGAGTATCAGCAGGTAGCATTGAGAATAGCAAACGTCCTATTGCCAATGCTCCTTGAGCATGAAGGCTAACCTGTTTACCATTGATGTAATAAGAGCTACGCTGCCCCGACGAAAGCACAAAATCACCCTCTTGGTAAGCCAGTTGACAAAACAAATCGAGGAGAAAAGGTCGCAGGAGAGGTAAATCTTTTGGGGTGGATAGAGCTTGAAATTGGTTGTTCATGAAACTTACTTTCGAGTACTTTACCGGTAATATCGGATACTATTGAGGAAAACTACGGGTGATTGCGATGCAAATGCGTTGGGAAAAGCTGTTTAGCGTTGTAGTTATAGCAGCTACTGCTAGTCTAGGAGCAGGTGTTGCCATAGCAGAAACTAATTCGGAGGACTTGGAGCTAATTCCTCTAGTAACCTTACCTGAAGCTTTTGAAAACGCTTTTTTTAATGACTCTGGGGACTTTTTCGAAAACAAGAGCATCAAGAGTCAAATCGATACAATTTTCGGTTCTGGATGGCCACCTGCGTTTCCAGAACTGGCACTTGAGCGGGATGCTCAGCGTGTTAGTAATCTTTATCGAGATGTACTAGAGCAGCAAGTTTCCAGTGGCCCTGTGATTCGTACTCTGGATTTACCAAACCCCTACAATACTTCCCTACGGTTGCTAGAGCAATCGAGTGATATCCCAATCCAAGTGGAAAACCAAGAATTTTTCTTGGCACCGCAGCCTATACCACAGCTGCGCAGATGACTATGGGCGATATCAGTATGGGCGATATCAGTATGGGGTGATAGTAGTAGCTGACCGCAAGTGTTCAATCCAGGGTGCAGGAGTTGAACCTGCCTAGGGCAAATTATGAGTTTGCTGCCTCAACCGCTCGGCCAACCCTGGGTTATTCCTTTCTATTATGGTAGCCTGAATCAGGTTATTGCAACACCACTAACTAGAAATTCCCGATTTATCCAATAATTCACAGAACATAAGATAATCTAGCTGTATAGCAGGACTATAATACAGCACGAAACCAGCGGTAATTCGGAATAACGTTAATCACCCTATGAAATTCAACACAACTGTAGCGCTAACCATAGTTCTACTGACAATGATGTTAGGTGCAGGTGTCGTGAGTGCCTTTTGGGGATTCTCTCTCGGTCACGAAGCCCTCAAAGGAGTTACTCAACCGGATACTAACCCTAAGAAAAAGTTGACAGGAAATAAGGGCTCGTCTTCTGGGAAAGAAGGGGTCTTGATTGTGAGCGAGAAGGATATCTTGGTTAACGTTCACGCCCACATACACAATAAGGGTAAAAATCCTCCGGCTAAGAAAAACAGCCAGACAACTAAGCAAATTAGTTGGTCTAAGCCCGCTCAGAAGGAGTCGTCGTCTGATGTATTGACTCAAGAGGCATCCTTCACTCGGAAAAACCCTAAGCTAAATTTACCGGTTAAAAGTCAGGATAAGGGAGTCACCCTAGCGGTAAATTCTGCCAGTGTGCAGGAGGGTTCTTTAATGTTGGATGTCAGCTTGAAGAATCAGAGTTCTAATCCAGTCAGGTTTCTGTACAGCTTTTTGAATGTTACCGATGATCGCGGTCGTGCCCTAAGCGCAATTACGGAAGGCTTACCAGGAGAATTACCGGCTAATGGCAAGGAATTTTCTGGAACAGTTAGCATACCGACAGCTTTACTAGAGAACTCCGAGAAGCTTTCCCTGACACTGACCGATTATCCGGATCAAAAACTACAGTTGAAAATGTCTCAGATTCCTGTAGTTAGATAAGGAAGCAGGTCGAGGCAATGGTTGTTAATGATAAAACCTTGACGCTATGCTAAAAGCCTATGTTGAGAGCAAGCAACTAAGCCAGTTTCGCCAGCCAGTTTCAAAAATTCCCTTGACTGGCACTCCTGAACTAGCTCAAGGAAATGCTAGTCATACAACAGGTGCGACCCATGGCGAATTTAATTCTTAATGGTAAGAGCGCACCTATGAAAACCCGATAATACAACTGATAAGTTTTTGATGGTAACCGATAACTCCATACCAAGCTGCCCTAGGTCTAGGAAGACACATCACAAGGCAACCGTAACCAGCAAAAAATGAAAATTATTTGCTTTTACCTTTCACCTTTTCTATGGTTGCCAACCTGATGGTTCTTCTAACAGTGGATGCTTCTATTAGCCTCTCTGAGGGAGAGGTTTTGCTGGGATTGTTATCAGTGCTACTGCTGATAGCCATCAATGCTTTTTTTGTTACGGCTGAGTTTTCCATGGTGGCGGTGCGGCGATCGCGGATTAGCCAATTAGTAGATGCGGGTGACGTGCAAGCAAAGACGGTTCAGGCTTTGCAACAGAGCATTGACCGATTACTATCTACAACTCAGTTAGGGATTACCCTCTCGAGCCTTGCTCTGGGATGGATTGGGGAGACTACCATGGCAACTTTGGTAGCAGCTGGGATAGCCAAGCTACCACTACCGCGAGCTCTAACTCCAGTTATTACCCATTCCCTAGCAATCCTGGTGGCATTTTTCGTGATTGCGTATCTACAAATTGTTTTGGGGGAACTTTGCCCCAAATCCCTGGCTTTACTTTACTCAGAACAACTAGCACGGTTTCTGGGGCCACCCAGTCTGGTAATTGCCAGGTTTTTCAATCCTTTTATCCAGATTTTGAACCAATCTACCCGCTGGCTCCTGAGGCTGGTGGGTGTTCAATATTCTGGTCAAGGTTGGTATAGCCGTGTAACACCGGAAGAGTTGCAGCTGATTATTACCACTGAACGGGAGTCTATTGGACTGGAAGCAGAAGAGAGAAAGCTACTGAAAAATGTGTTTGAGTTTGGGGAGGTAACAGCCGCAGAGGTAATGGTTCCCCGCACCAGTCTTGTGGCTATTTCCTATGCAGCAAGCTTCCAAATATTGTTAGAGGAAGTTGCCAATACTAGTCACTCTCGCTATCCTGTGATTGGGGCATCCCTAGATGACGTTCGTGGCATTATCGACTTCAAAAAATTGGCTAAACCTTTATCTAAAGGGAAGCTAGGACTTCAGACACCGATTAAATCGTGGATTTGTCCAGCTAAGTTTGTCCCAGAAACTACCCCATTGAGTGAATTACTGCCGATGATGCAGCGATCGCATTTGGCAATGGTGATGGTGGTGGATGAGTTTGGAGGTACTGCTGGATTAGTCACCCTCAAGGATTTAATTGCTGAAATTATTGGTGATGGACCTGAATCTGAGATAACCGAGGAGTTGACTGTACAAATTCTGGACGAGTATACCTTCCTGGTGCAAGCTCAGATGAATATGGAAGAAGTCAACGAACTTTTGGATTTAAACCTACCTGTAATTGATGACTATCACACTTTAGGCGGTTTTTTGCTCGACAAGTTTCAAAAAATTCCTGTACCCGGTGAAACCTTAAATTATGACAATCTAGAATTGACCGTTGTGTCTGCTTCTGGAGCGCGCCTAAACCAAATTCGCATACGCCGCCAGCAGCCACAAGGCAAGAAGTCTGTACCTGTTTCCGATTCTGAACCTGTTTCCGATTCTGATCAAATGCCGATAATTCCTAGCAAGGATGATGTTTCCTTTGACAATGGAGGGCTATAGTTTTGATAAACTTTAGTTGATTAGTGCTGGATAAAACCAATAGAAAAGAATGGCGCGAGGAGATCAAATTTACGTATTCCAAAAGTTTCTTAACCTTGAAGGGGTTTACCAACATCATGGTATTGATTGTGGAGACGGTAGTGTAATCCACTACCGCAAAAATACTGAAACAATTGAACGTACTTCTATGGCTACCTTTGCTCTAGGTGAGACAAAAATTTATGTCAGGCAGTACTCAGTTTGTTTAATTCCAGATGTCGTGATTCGTAGAGCAGAAAGTCGATTAGGGGAAAGGCAATATAACCTAATTTTTAATAACTGTGAACACTTTGCTAATTGGTGCAAGACTGGCAAAAGTGAGAGCCAGCAAGTCAAGGATTTTATTCCGGTAATTAGTAATACGAATATCGATGGTTTGTACGAAGCTATAAAACAAGCACTTCAGGGAGCAAACCAAGACGATACAACTCAGTTACTTAATCAAGCATTATCTGATCTTAGGGTAGTTTGGGATGAGATTCAACCTAAGTATAAACAGGAACTTAAAGAAATCAATGTCTGGCAGCAAGTGGCAATTCAAGCTCTTAAAAACAATAGAGAAGACTTAGCCCGTGCGGCTTTGATTCGGAAGCGCAACTATGAGAAAAGTGCCACGGACAAGAAAGCTAAACTAGACCAGTTAGCGAAGATGACGGAAACATTGATTCGCAACCGCATGAACTGGCAACAAACTTAGTGGGTTGGTCAAGTCATCAGAAAACGACTTTGAGCGGTTAGCTATCAGCTATCAGCTATCAGCTATCAGCTATCAGCCATCAGCCATCAGCTATCAGCTTATGAGCTATGGGCAAGCTACACCGAACAGCTTTTGAATAAAAGCTTTTGAATAAAACAGGTAAGCATTCATTTAATCTCTATTACGGAAAGCTGACTGCTGACCACTGACTGCTGAATGCTTACAAATCTAGGACGAGGTACTTCAAGCAATTCAGAACTGCTATATAGTCTTAGTATAGTTGTAAAGATCCAAAAAACTGAATGGAACGTGGTTTACTATGGTTACCTTTGCTAGCAGCATTTTGCTGGCTTGCCTGGTCAGGTTGGAACGAATACCAAAAGATTGAAGCTTATCGCCGCTGGGCTGAACAGTTTGAACGGGCAAAGTATGATATCTATGCGGTGCTTGGTCAGAACGGCAGTGACCTGACTTGGGGTAAACCCACGAGAAAGGAACCAGTAAATCTAGAAACCTTTTCCCTCAAAGAGGTTAAATCAATTAACTTGGTGGTTGATAATCAAGTTGTTGACTTAGAGCAACCACCCCATAAAGGTCGTGCGATCGCATTAGAATTTCAATTCCTCAAACCCATAGATCCAGTCAAAGTTCCCTTTACAGAAATTCCTTTGGCAGTGAAGTGGGGAAAATATCTTCAGTCATTTACGCTTAGCGCTGGGTGAAGGGAATAGGGAATAGGGAACTTCGGATCTCCAAATTGGCTAGCACAATCTTCCATTAATCCCAGGTTACCCTTACGAGTTAGACCTGGGGCTTGTAGTCAGTCAAGCTAAAAAATCCACCAACTGCTCTAACTTCAACCAAGGAGCACCGCTAGCCATAACATCCTTTGCCATAGCAATCCCTGCTGTGTGGTCTTCGACAGGTATAATACCCGCGACTTGAAGGGCTAATGAGGCATTTAACGCCACCACATCCTGCTGGGCTGGTGTTCCTTTGCCTTGCAAAACATTCCGTAAAATTGCGCCATTTTCCGCTACATCACCCCCTCGTAGGGACTCAGTAGGGGCAGGAGTTAGACCGAGATGTTCTGGATTCAGACTCAAAAGTCGCACCTCACCCCCCGATAGCAGTGCCAAGTCAGTTTCATCGGCTAATCCCGCCTCATCTAATTTTTCCCTACCATGGAGAACTATTGCGTTGGCAGTACCCATCAAACGCAAGGATTGCGCTACAGTCTCTACAAAGTTGGGAGCATAAACACCGATTACCTGACCGGTGGGACGCAGGGGATTTACCAATGGTCCTAACAAGTTAAATACTGTCCGTACCTTTAGGGTTTGCCGTAATGGTGCCACTGCTTTCATGGCTGGATGCCAACCCCGAGCAAACAGAAAGGTTACCCCTACCTCATCCAGGGCTGCCTGAATTTTGTCCGGTGCTGCTGATAAATTTACTCCTAGGGCTTCGAGCACATCAGCTGAACCTACCTTACTAGAGGCAGAACGATTACCATGCTTAGCTACCAACACTCCAGCCGCCGCCACTACAAAGGCTACTGCGGTAGAGATATTAAACGTAGACGCGCCATCCCCACCGGTACCACAGGTATCAATAACCGGTTGGTTGTGTTCAATGGTTGTCTTCTGCAACGACTGGGATTGTAGCACCTGAGCCATCCCTGCCAATTCTGTAGCGGACACGCCTTTAGCCTGGATAGCTGCTAAAAGTGCGCCAGATAACACAGTGGGAATTTCTTCATTCAACCATCCCTGCATCAGTTGTGATGCCTGGTCACTGGATAACGATTGCCCATCCAACAACTGTTGCAACAAACTGGGCCAGTTAGAAGAGGTTTGAACCATTATTATAGAAGCAGAGTCTTTTATCTCGAAATGCGATCGCATTCACTATTGAATCACTATTTCCGATCAATCTCCCACTAACAACGCTACAGCATAAGCAGCAATTCCCTCTTCACGTCCCACCGGACCTAACTTTTCATTAGTGGTTGCCTTAATGCCAATTTGGTCAGGCTCCAGCTCTAGCACTACACTTAAGCGATCGCGCATGGTCTTAATATGAGGCTTAAGCTTAGGACGCTCCGCCACCACCACCGAATCAATATTGCCAATCCGCCAGCCATGGGATTGGATCAACTGATTCACCTGACTCAACAATACCAAACTATCCGCACCCGCCCATTTTTGGTCAGTTGGGGGGAAATAATGACCAATATCGCCCAAACTCAAGGCTCCCAGCATGGCGTCCATGATGGCGTGAGTCAGGACATCGGCATCACTGTGACCGACTAATCCCAATTCATGAGGAATGTCTACACCTCCGATAATCAGAGGGCGACCTTTGCCCAATTTATGGATATCGTAACCGTTGCCAATCCGAATAGTCATTTTTAGCACTGAATCCCACGTTAACAGAGCAAGCGATCGAATTTTACCTGCTATCTAAGGCTGCTGCCAAATTCTGTAAATTAGTGAGAATATACCGAGGTTTTTAGTCTGGTTTATCTATATAGCAATCCTAAATCATTTGTAAAATTAGCAAAATCGGTAATCTTTGCTGGGCAAGGGTTATAGCGTTTGCTTTTGCCAATATATTTCACGAATCATTTAGAACTACTATATCTTTTCGTCCTCTTAATATTAAGTTTTATTTCGAGATAGGAAATTTATGGAACCTACAGTGTATTTACGGATATCTATAGAACAAATATCCCAAATATATTACGAGGTTCAACAATGAAAAAAATCGGTTCTACTACTCTACTCATGTTCGCTACACTCTCGGGACTTCTGTTGTTTCCTTCTGAAGTGAAAGCGGATGAGATCAGATACTGTTACAGTGTCCCTCGTTACTACGTTGAGCAGGATGCAGCTAACCACCGTGAAGCTTACGATGATGGTTATCAGGAGGGGCGACGTGATGCTAGGAGGGGTATAGCTTATGAAGAGCGCACCGCAGGGGGCGAGTTTAGTCGTGGCTATCGTCATGGATATTACGGTCGCCGCTACAGAGGTCAACGACGTCAGGTTCCAGACCGCCGTAAGTACTACAACACCAGGGAGTGTCGTACCTACAACTATAACGATAAGGAGAATATGAAAGATGTTTTGGGCAGGATTTTGCACCAATTTGAAAGGGATCTGCGTTGGGATATGAACTGGAACAACAATCCTCAACGGTACGAGGAAAGCTACGACGAGCGAAGCCGAGACAGAAACTCTCAAATCTATGGATATCCAAGATAGTTGTGGCTCTCTAGCATATGACTATGGTGCTGCTACTACCTTTTGAAAGCTTTGGGGAGTTGGTAGTGGTAAACAATTCGTGATTTTAGCTTCCGTTATCTTTACCAGACCGTAGCAAAACCACTATATCTTTACCATTACCGATTCTAATTGGATGAAATTGCGATTGGCCGTAGGCCACGCTACGCGATCGCTAAAAATCGGCAATAACTACTTTTAGGCTAACTTTAATACACAACTGCGGCGAAGTCTACTCGTCAGAGGTTTGATCAGCAGAACGTGGTTTAAGCAGAAAGATTTCTATTCCATCAATCGGTTTCTCTCGGGTTTTAATCTGAAATTGCTCTTTAACAACAGACCGAAATAGCTTCGACGACTTAACGTAAACTAGCCATAAACGAGATTGGGTTGAGGGTAAACTGCTAACCCAACCTTCTATCGCTTGCTGATCGTTTTTTCTAACCGATGGCGGGAGTACATCCTTAATCTCAATAGTCCCAGAGCCATGATAGTAATGATTCAATGCCACAGGTATTCTCTGACCAATGGACCAAACAATCACATCACCCGGTTGTTCTTTGGTCGCAATGGTTTCCACTAAACCACGCCAATTTTCTCGATCCAGCACGGTATAGTAACGCTTTAGCCCACCACCAACAGCAATGGCATAGATCAGGGCTATCACCAACGCACCAATCCGCCATCGATACCAAATGCCAATCCCAGCGGCTGCTAAAA
This sequence comes from Moorena sp., assembly GCF_982860115.1. Taxonomy (NCBI): domain Bacteria; kingdom Bacillati; phylum Cyanobacteriota; class Cyanophyceae; order Coleofasciculales; family Coleofasciculaceae; genus Moorena; species Moorena sp. The sequence continues at coordinate 25,687 of NZ_CEYLVT010000041.1, read as the reverse complement.
GAATAAATAGGTATGGGGCTGCTAACAGTAGGTAACGATTTACCCAAAGAGAGCGAGAGACTTGGGACACTGAAAATAAAAGAACTAAGGGTAAAAACGCCCAAGCTGCAATCCAACCCAGCTTAGCTGAGCGTGGTTTGTTGAATAGCACAACACCTAGCAAGCAGGTCAACATGACAGAGTAGGCATTGTAAAACCAGTAGATAGCATTGGCATTGGCTCGACCAAAGGGCCAAGCTGTCAAGCGACCTGGCTGCATGATCACATCCAGTACACCAGGACTAGTGCGTCCACCGAGATCAGGAACTGATGTACCGGGTACTTTTACACCTCCCATAAATTTGGCGCTCTTAGTTACTAGCGGAAACACCCATGGCAGCCATAAAATACCAATCAGTAACAGTCCTACCCCGAAACGGAACAAAACACGAGGTTGATTCCGATACTTCCAGCCAAACACAACTATGTCTGGGAGCAGCAGCGCTACGTTAAGGGGTGTGGTTAGAATTCCCAAGAATCGCAGAGCAGCCCATCCCAATAGTAAGGGAGTAGTTGGACGTTCTAGGGCGTGGGTTAAGATCAGTGTGCCAGCAACACCAAAGAATGTACTCGGTGCGTACATCCGAACTTCTTGGGCATGATGGATAAACAGGGGTGAGAGGGCAACGATTAGGGCAGCAATTAAGCCAGTGGACTCTCCCATTAAGCGCCGACCAAGCCGATAGGTAACAAAAACAGTACCAATACTAAACACAACGCACAATCCCCGCAGCCAAGTATCACTACTGCTAACTATCATCCAGACCCGTAAAAAGATCTGATAGAGGGGGCGTGTACTATTAAAGACTTGCTCTAGGTGCTTGGCACGATGAATACTAATGAGTTCATCCACCCATAGGCTTTCTGTACCAAGTTGATAGAGGTATAATCCAGTCGCTAATAGTAAGATTAAGGTAATGGGAATCCATTGTTTGAACCAATTTCCTCGCTCTAGGAGCGCTGCTGTTTTGTGGTTGTTGGCGTTCATGCTACCTCAATAATCAAAGCCCTAGAGCTTAGACCGATGTTGATTCGTTGTTAGTATCAGTAGAATTGGTAGAATTGGGTATGACCAGAAATAGATGCATTAAATCATTTTGTCTATAAAAGTTCTCGTTAGTAAATTCTGCGTGTGTTTCCAGGTTAAAATTTTCTTTGAAAACAGTGCGAAACTTTTCTTCGTCAAAACCTGTGCCGCAAACTAGCCAGAGCCGGGAGGGAATAGGTGGCAAGTTATTTAGTGCTTCCTCTACGTCAGGCTTTTTGACTCGATCAGAAGGACAAAGTTTCTTGAGGGAATAGATCGGGGCATCTCCACTATAGTAATGACTCAGCGCTGAGGTCATTTTTGGCGAACCTATGGATAAGACGATGGTATCACCAGGTTTTTCATTCATGCTAATTGTTTGCGCTACATTTCGCCAATCCTGGCGATCCTGCACGGTGTAGTAACGTACTAACCCACTGCTAACGGTAATGGCATAGATAATTGCTACTGCGATCGCAAAAATCCGTTTCCAACGCCACAATCCCATCAAGCCAGCGGCCAGAATAATCAAAATGTATGGGCATAAAAACAGTATGTAACGGTCTATCCATAATCGTTTAGAAACTAAAAAAATCATCCCTGACGGTATAAACGCCCAAGCAGCAATCCAACACAGACGTGGTTTGTGGTTTTTGTGGATGATGGCAATACCGACCAAGCCAGCTAATAGTAGACTGTAGGCTTGATAAAACAAGCTACTTACCTTTGATGTGGAAGGAAACGGAAAGGCAGTAAAGTTCTTTAACTTACGTAAAACATCCACAAAACTCGGAAATGAGTGTCGAGTAGCCGATGAATCAATTTTGGCGATGGGATTAATGGCATTGCTTAGGAAGGGCAGGGTTCCAGATACTAGAGAGAACAAAGATGGTAACCACAACAGGATCACCAGCAACAGCCATTTGCCGAAAGCTAATAATGTATGGCGTTGCTTGCGAAACCGAAACCATACCAACCAGATGTCTGCGAAGAGCAGGGTGGCATTGAGTGGGGCAGTTAGGTTTACCAACAGTCGTAGGCTAGCCCACCAAGCCATGGAGGTGGTAGTAGGATTCTCAAGAGCATGCACTAGCGCTAGGGTACCACCTAGACCGAGACAAGTACCTAGGGTGTACATACGAACCATTTGGGCAAAATTGATGAACAGCGGCGATAGAGCCAAGACGAGGGCAGCAATCAAGCCCGTTGCCTTTCCCGCTACACGACGACCAAGCTGGTAAGTTAGAAATACACTGCCCAATCCAAACAAGACAGACAACCCCCGCAACCAAGCATCGCTGGTGCCAAAGTGCATCCAAAGCCACAGGAGAATGAAATACACTGGGCGGATTAGACCCAGATGGCCTGGTAAGCGTTTGGCATCATTAACACTGTAGAGTTCATCCACCCACAGGCTCTCTGTGCCGAGTTGATAGAGGTACAACCCAGCCGCCAATAGCAAAATTAAGGCGATGGGAATCGATTCCCAAAGCCAATCTGCTTGGATTGAGGTTTCTGTTGAATTAAGTTTTTCTGCTTTCATGCACCTGACCAACCTTATCTACAATCAGTATTAAGAACCACCGTGATCAGACCAGGGTTGATCATGGCTCGGAAAAGATGGTTGATCGCCATCAACATAGAACAATGAAACTTTTGCCAAAGTAAATTGGGACACACGCTCATATTACTTATTGGTCTTGTTTTAGACATTTATGCAAAAGATCTATAATTCTTTCCATCACCTGATCACCTGATCACCCCATCAGCCTTGCCCTCTATCTTCCCAATGGTTTTCTGGTATCAGTTTTACCAAACCCATACCATGCAAGTCCTACCAAGGGTGTAAGTACTACGATTTCCCAAAGTATTCCCAAGACGTTGGTAATACTTAGTATGGTGCGCACCATACCCAATTCTGGATTAAAATAATCAAATCGGGCAAAGATGGTAATGGGTGAAATAAAATACTCTAGGGAAAAAGGCCAGAGTGCCTGGACTCCAAAAGGTGCTGTTGGGTCAGCTACTAGCATATCCAAAAGGATATGGCTGCCATAAACTAGAGCTACCCAAATTCCCCACCGGAGCGGATTTAACCTCCAACGTCCCACTAGCCAAGCAACGAAGATGCCAATTACGGCGGCTACTATCAAGCTGTGGGTGGCCTGACGGTGAAAAGCTGCTGGATTTCCCAACAGCAGCAATCCAGGCAGAATGTCTATGTCTGGCAAATTCGTGAGCAATAGTGAACCATACAACAGCCGAGTTTGCTGATGCCAAGCTATATGAGGGCGTGCCAGAACAAATCCACAAATACCGGCTAATGTGTGTCCTACTGGTGATGGCATTGGATTAATTGATATTTGGTAATTGATATTTGGTAATTGATATTTGGTAATTGATATTTGGTAATTGATATTTG
>NZ_CEYLVT010000041.1:0-22099 GCF_982860115.1 Moorena sp. | reverse complement strand
TTGGTAATTGATATTTGGTAATTGATATTTGGTAATTGATATTTGGTAATTGATAGTTGCTTTGATCCTTGTTTATTAATTACCATTACACCTGACTACCTGATTACTTGATTACCCGATTACCTGATCTCAGTTAATGGCCTTTACTTGCGCAAAGCATACACAATTCCCCCCAGCAGCCCCTGAATGATCACGATTCCATAAGCCAGCCAAGCAAAGGCTATCGCTTCGGATCTGGCAAAATTGTAGCCGTAAGCCGCAAAAAAGAATACAAATGCATTCTCACGGAGACCAATGGCGTTGATCGATACAGGCAAGACCATGATCAAGGAGACTAGGGGAATGATCACAAAGAAACTAAGAAGGGGAACCGGTAAATCCAGTGCCTTGGCAATTAGGTAATAATGAGCAATGACACTTATTTGCACCATCAGTGACAAGGCCATAGATCTAGCCAAAGCATGTTTGCGGTTGCCAAAGGCTAGGAAAGCTTTAATAATATTAATTAGCTTGTTTTGTATGTGCTTCCAAAAGGGTAGTTGGATCTTGCTAATAACCCTTGAAATCTTCTGAGATGGTATGAAAATCATTGAGACTACAAGCATAATTCCTGCGCTACCTAGCATCACCCACAGGTTAAGCAATGGTAACTGGGCGATCAATGTTTGAGAAAAAAACAGCGCCCCGAGGCCAAACAGCATCAAACCCAGTAAACCGAGGAAACGATCCAAAAACACAGTGGCTAGTGCGACTGACTTGCTCGTTCCCAACCGCCAGGCATCATAAGCCCTAACAGCATCCCCACCAATAGTAGAGGGCAAAAAATTACTGAAGAAAATGCTGACCATGTAGGATTTATACAAGTAAGGGATCCTAGCTTTCACATTCTGAGCTAAAAGCAGTATCCGCCACCGATGAGCTCTGATGTAGTAACTGGCTAAGTAGACCACAAACGCTGCTATTAAAAGAGGAACCTTGGCAGAACTCACAGCTAGGAAAATTTCGGGCAGATTTGTCTTGCGCAACGCCCAAGACAGTAGCACTATGGAAACGCCGCATTTAATTATCGTAAGAATCAATTTTTTCCTAGTACCTAACTTTTTTTCCATGGTTTTTTAGTTTATGGACTGTAGTAATTCCAAGTCATCTTACTGCGGCGGTAGTGGTTTTGAGTCCATAGCCGTGGGCGATCAAGATTGGGATTTGGTTCGGGGTTGCTGTAAATGTGCAGCTGATTCCCATTGAGAACTATCACCTCTTCCCGCCAATCCCCAGATACATCAGCAACGTAAAGTCTCGCCGCCTGTTCTTTGAACCGATGGAGAAATTGCCCACTCACGGCATCGAAAATCCCTACGTCTCCTGGTTTATGGCGCTCTTTGACAGCCACTAATTGCCTCGACTCTCCTGTCCAATCAATCGGGAAGATCACCTCTACACCTTTTTCTGTCCATCCCTTGGGAGCAACATCATCCATTTGATAGTTAGCAATCCGTTGACCTTGGGCATCAAATACAAAGGGTTTCTGGTGCTTCTGGTAACGGCTGCGGCACCAAACTTCTAATCCCGGTCGTTGGGGGTCAAAATCACCAATGGCAGCATTTTGTGGTTCTTGATGCTTGTAGTGGGTTTTCCAAATTACGCGATCGCGGTTATAAAGAAAAACCCGATTGCCACCCCCCTCTTCCAGAGCGACTACCTCTAATCCTGGGATGTCTGGACGCACATCAGCCACAAACAGGGAGTCAATATGACCTTTTATGGGAATTTTCAACAACATCTCTCCGTCGGGTGAGATGATTGTCCCGCCCAAAACCTCATCTTTGCCATCTCCGTCGAGATCTGCCACCCGTGCCCCATTGTGGGCATTGGCAAGGAAATCATCTCGGGTCCACAAAGGTTTAAGGTTTTCACCTTTGAGTAGGTTGTCTAGGGGATAGGCTGCTAGATAACGACCCATACGGTATCCTTCAGCATTAGTGGCCTGAAGTAGTAAATCGCGATCGCCTTTACCCCGGAAATTGGCTACTACTAGGTGCTCCCAACGTTTTGTACCTGGTGGAGATTCTATTGTGATACTTCCCTTGCTCTGTCCGTTGTCACCTTGGACAATATTAAGAGTATTGTCTTTCGTTAAAAACAAGACCTCCGTCTTCTGATCCCCATCCACGTCAGCTGCTTGGACACCCGAGCCATGCAATCCAGGTAGTCCCTGGGACTCAGATTTTCCAGTTACCTGGATGTTGATCTGCTTAGCCCAGAGCTTTTGTCCAGAATGACTGTAAACTGCGATCTGAGCGGGCTTGGTAATAATAAAGTCTTTCTTGCCATCATCATTTACATCCGCCGTAATCAAACCACCTGCTCTATCGTCTTCAGCAGGTAAATCTAATTGGATAGTCTGAGGATTGATAGTGGAATAGGGTAAATCAACGTCCTTGCCATTTGATTTGACTACACATCCCCAACTGAATGCGCTCAAAAAACTCAAAAAACACAGCGCTATTTTGTAAGTGAAATACTGTGGGCTGAGTTTGGGCGATCGCTTTAGCATTTATCTGTTCTCTCAACAATAATTCTCCGGTTTTAACTTTCAGGAATATCAATTTTTCAATAAGCCCAATCGCTTTTGCACCTCTCCCAAAATCATCCGATCTGCTTCTTCTAAGCCCATTGCCAATAACAGTGGAGCATAGACGACAACAATAGCCCCAGCAGTAACAACTACTGAAACAAGGGAAGGCATCGGTGTCAGCCAAGAATAGACAGTAAACCCGCTTAACCCTGCAATAGCTCCAGCTCCTATAATTTTGAAGTAGCTCCAATTAAAAGGCTGAATACCCAAAACCAGCTTGACTTGCAACATTCGCCACAGGTGAACACCACTAATACTAATCCCAGTTGCTATTGCTGCTCCCATCAACCCCCATCGGGGAATCAACAGTACGTTTAATGCTATGTTGACAATGGTCGAGCCAATATCTCCAAAGAGCTTGGTATATTGATGACCTGACATAATCAACGTGTTAGTTGCCGTATCTGTCCCAGCTCTGACTAATTGTCCTATTCCTAAAATGACTAGGGGCAAACCTCCGATCACAAACTCCGCTCCAAAAATCCCCAGAATATCTTGGCTGGCTGCTGTCACCACTAAGAACAGAGGCAGGCTTAAGGAGAGGCTCCAGCGAGTAGTGGCTTGGAAGATCTGCCCCATTTTCTCGATTGCTTTCCTGTGATGAAGGTCAGCAATTATTGGTGCAAAGATTGAATTTAACGAGGCTGAGAAGATAGTCATTAAGAATGCTGTCTGCGAAGCCGCTCGGTAAATCCCTACCTCTGTAGCTGACCGGAAATATCCCAGCATCAATATGTCTGTCCAGATCATGACAAGCCATAAGAATGCGCCAAAGGCTAAGGGGAGCGAAAATCTGAGGAGTTGCTTCCCCTCAAAGATAGGCTTAATATCTCTGCTGGTTACCGCTGGAAAGAGTCTGCGGATAAAGTGGATAACGGCTGCTAATGCAACTATAACAGCAACGACCCAAGCTATAGTTCCTCCCCAAAGTCCCAAGCCAAGCGTTAAGAGCAAGGCAACCAGCAGTAAGTTGGTGAACGGCAGAAGAAGCTCCCAGATGTAAACCCGGTAGATTGTGACATGAAACCCAGTAGTAGCAAAGGCTCCCACTGTCATGCTAGCCCCGAAGGGAAGGGCTATCGCAAACAGCCGCAAGACAGAAGCAAGGTCAGGTTTATCAAAGATTGATTTTGCAATGGGATCTGATGCAAGAAAGAGAGCAGTGCCTAATACCAAGCCACTGATAAAGGATAGTCCAACTGCCTGCAGTAAAACCCCCTTGAGTTTTCTTATATCTCCTGCACCTTGATAGATTGAAACATAGCGCACTGCGCCATTCTCCAGACCCATTCTCGCAAATAGCTCTCCAAATTGGTAGATAACAAATCCTAGAGTGTAGAGACCAAAAAATTCCGCGCCGAGAAGCTGAGCCAGAGTTACTTGAGTTAGGTATTTAAGACCAGTACTTGCCACTTTACCTACAAACATAATACCAGCACCTTTCGCAATCTTTTTGACAGCGGTATTAAGGGTTTCCATCAAGTTTTTCCTCTAATACTGAAGGCTTCTGAGTGACCGGCGCTTATATACATGTTGAAGGTTTTTTCCATATTAATCCTTAATAGTGACCGCAAGTCAGTCTTGATTTATTGTTGTGAGCCTATTTGAAAGATAGAAGACAGTTAATTGTCAATAAATCGTTGAATAAGTCAATTATCATTATTATTTACAGCACTGAAAATGAGGCATTTGGTATTTTTTGGATAGGCTCTAAGACTATGTCACTGCATTACAAATCTTCTCCGCTCCAATTATTTTATACAAATCGAGTACTCTTAATGCAGATGCTTCCCAACTAAATTCTTTTGCTCTTTCAAAACCTTTGTTCCGTAGTTCTTGACGAAGTTGATTGTCATGTAATACTAGGTTGACAGCTTCAAGCATTTTGTCTACATTCCTGGGCTCATCAAACAATAAGGCAGCTCCTTCACCACTGATTTCAGGGATCGCATCTATATTTGAGGCGACTACAGGAATGCCACAGGCCATAGCTTCTATGGGAGGAATACCAAAGGCTGCTACAGTAGGAGGGAACAAAAGAAGATTTGCTCCGTTGTAAATGTAGACTAGATCGCGATGCTCTACAAAGCCTGTGAGGATAACATCCTCATTTAAACCCAACTGCTTCATCAGTTCTAAAAAATCAGATTCCGCATTGCCAGTATCTCCAACCAAAACTAGTTTGGGAGCATTTTCATCTTGGCTCCGCAACTTGCCATACATCTTAATAACGGTTTCATAATTCTCTTGAGCACAAATGTTGCCAACGCACAAAATATAATTCTCTGGCAACCCATAACGTTTGCAACACTCTACAATTTCATCTCGATCATCAATTACTCTAAATTTATTGTCCAGACCGTAACGAATTGTGCTGATCTTCTCTTTTGGGATACCTAGTTTTTGATGAAGTACTTTCTCGCATTGCTGAGAGGTGCCGATTATATGAGTGGCTCGATTCATTGACCACCCTTTGATGTGGTAGTGATAGATCCGATTAGCTAAAGACAGATTAAATTCTTTTAACCCTTCTGAAAAGAAATGACCAACTTCATGGATATATTCAATTGTTGGAATTTTAGCAAACAGGGGACCTACATGCTTGAGACTATGGTAAATGTCGATATTCAGTTTCTCAAGCAATTTTGGCAAATAAAACTGCACCCACAAAAATTCGAGAAAATTGTTCTTCACTGGAACCACTAACTTCTCGACTCCAGGATATTCTGGTAAGGATTGATTAGGATTCTGCAAAACGATGAATTCATGTTTGGTATTAAGTCTAATTAGCTCATCTAGCATATAGAGTGTTGCAACATTAGGTCCTGCTCCTTTCTTGAATCTACAATCTAGTAAAATCTTCATAATCTGAGTCTCCATTGCTTGTCTTTACTGGTACAAGTAAATTCTTTCACCATCGCCAAAGAGTGCGTCGATGTAAAAAAATACCTGTTTCCAGATAGTGCTTAGGCAGATTGTTCCAAGGATTGCTGATTGCGCCAGCCACGCACCTGTGCTGGCACACCCATCGCGATCGCGTATGCTGGAATGTCTTTGGTTACTACTGCACCCGCACCGACTATTGCACCTGTACCAATAGTTACCCCATCCAAAACAATCACATGTGCTCCTAGCCAGACATCATCACCGATGTGTACACCACCCTTAGTTGCTAGTGGTTGTTGGACAATCGGGATGTCAGTACGATCAAATTGGTGACTAACACCACCTAAATAGCAACGACCAGCGAAAATGCAGTGCTGACCAATATGGACTTCGGTAGTCGAGTCAATGCGGCACTCTGCACCAATATTGGCATGGGCACCGATAAAAATAGAGCCAGCACGGGTCTTGAGTTGAGCCAAGCGACCAATTTGCACCCCATCACCAATCTCAATGCGCTCATCTTCAAAACCCCTTACGGACAGTACTGCATAGTCATCGAGTACCACATTGCTACCCAGGTGAATACGACCCGGTGCACGCAAGGTGAGGTGATGACCGAAGAGTGCATTCTTCCCCACACTACCGAATAACTGCGGGTAGAAGATGCGCCGCAGCCCTAGCCCAAGAGCACCAGGGAGTTGACCTACCAGCAGGGTCAGCAGTTCATATTGTAGAAGCCGCCCCCAACTACGATCACCTAAGACTAAATCCTGATACTTTTCTATAAACGATCTTTTACTATCAGCTAAGACAGCGCTGAAGCGAAACTGTTCATGTTTACTAGTCATCACCATTTTCTCCGTATTTGTTCGTCACTTCCATCGGTACTCCCTCACGGATGGGGCTACCATCACTGACAAACGGATAAAGTAGACTACCAATTCCAGCATGGAACAGGGTCTTTGCTCTCAACAGCAATGCCGTTGAAAATGCTAGTGCAGGGGTAGCACCTACCAACCCAAGAGTGAAGCTGTAGGCAAACTCCATCAGACCAATACCTCCAATCGAGATTGGTAAGTTCATGATAAACAGGATTACTGGCACTGCTACTAGCATGCTGACAAAATCGATCTTGGAGCCGAAGGTAAGTGCACTAACCCAGACATTCATGACCGCTAAGAAGTAGAAGATTAGAGAATTAATTAGAGCCCCCCAGAGTGCCCCTGGGTCACTCTGATAGGCCAGCACTGCTTGCCGAAATTTCTCAATCTTGGCGAAGAGTTTCTGCAGCAAGGGTACACGCCTTGCCAATAGCTTCTGGGTCAATCGGAACGGTCGTTGGTCAATAATCAACCAGCAGATCAATGCAATGCCTATTGACCCGATGGCAAGGCCAATAGTCAACCAGGGCAGGTTGAACAGATGCAGGTTGACCACTACTGCCACCATTGCTAACACGACCAGGGTGGCCAAACCAGTGAAACGTTCCACAAAGACTGAGGCTACGGCATCGGCGTAGCGTCCAGTGTAGCGCCCTAATTGATGCATGCGGACTACATCGCCCCCAATGCTGCTTGGCAGCACCAGATTGAAGAATTGACCAACCATATAGTAAGCAAACAGTCGCCAAAGATTAACTGGCAAGCCACGAGAGCGCGAAAGCATGTACCACTTGAAGGCGCTAGATAGATTAAGCAACAGCCCAAACCCAATCGATGCCAACAAAAATGGTGGTTTGACGTGAACGAAGGTGTCTAACAAATCCCGCCGTCCGTCAGCGCTGAACAGCCCTGCCTTGTGAACAACATATACTAATAGTGCGCTTGTACCAGCAATGCGGACAAAATGTAGTGTCGAGTTTTTCGGCATTCCAAGAGCTTTTTAAAGATTTTTCATTGGTAATTGATAATTGGTAATTGATAATTGGTAATTGGTAATTGGTTTACTATCTACTATTACCAGATTGAAGTTTGGCAGTTTTGCTCATCTATACTAATCATTAGAGTTTCCTTACTTACTTACTTGATGTGAATTATTTATTGGGTATCCAAGGCTAGGTCTTGCTTTTGCCTTTGTTTGGCTTGTTTGCGTAAGCGCCCTGCAGCCTTGAAGGCTTTGTAGCGCATTTTCACTGCTGTAAACACTTCCCCGAACCGTGACAAAAAGATGGCCAGCATCAACTGGCGCATCCATTTTCCCTTGGAGAAGATAAAGGTAGCCTGACGCAAACCCTCATGACGGTGATCTTCTTGAGTTGATGGGGAAATCGGTAAATGGTACTGGGCTGTAGATAGCCCCTGGGCTTCACGCCACTGGATACGCACGAAGGGATAGACACGTTTGTCACGGTAGAGGTGATCAAAACTGGCTTCCACTTCCTGTTTACCTAAAGGCATAGCGGTAATATAGCCCAATTCACGCATCTGTTTTAGAATCTCTTGACCACGTTCCGTGCGGCACATGACCATGCTTGTACCTTCCGGGTGTAGGTACTCGCCATCCTCACCGCGCACCCAGAAGTCGGAAACTGAAATATCGGCAAACTCAGCACTATAGTCAGGACACATCAGGCAACGCTGGGGTGTATAGAGATGGTAGAGGTAATTATAGGCACCATCCTTGTAATCAAACCTGTGCAGGTCGAGGCGCTGACCATCAAGGGTTTCGATCTGAAACTTGCCAGGGAAGTTACCACCACGATAGAAGAAGCGCTTGATCTTCTCTTGGGGAAGACGACGGTGGGATAGCAACTCAGTAGTACCCTCTTTTTCTAGGGTGCCGTGGCAAGCTAAGCCAATGGTGAAGATTTCCCGGCGTACCAAACGCTTATAGACCTTCTCCAATTTGCGTAAACCCTCAATCTGACAGCCTACACCGACAAAGGCAAACTTGCCTTCGAGTTTTTTGACGTCACGTATGACTTTGGCATGGGGTACAACACAATACTTGGAGCCAGCAGTGGCTCGAATTTCTGCCTCGGTGCGGCAAATCACAGGTGTGGGTGTGATGGGATCATCTGGCTCATAACCCACAGTTAGGGCAGCATCAATTATCCCTTCTTTGACCATACCAATCAGTAGTTGGGAAACGAGTCCACCACCACTACCTTCTGCTTGCACCTGGGGATTATTAGCGAAAGTCAAAAAGGCGCTCTCGTAAATTCCACCAAGCCCCTCTGGTGGCTGCTCAACGCCGAACATTTTCTTATACTGAGCAGTGTAGTCAAACTCTATACCGGGACAAACTTTTACACAGAGTCCACAGTCAACACAGGTTTTAGTATCAATAACTGGGTATTGGTGTTCGTCAAAGGAAATGCAGTCTACAGGGCAGATGGGATCGCAAGCACCGCAGCGGGTACACAGATCCTTGGGAACCACATACAATGGCTCAGTCTGCTCTTGCTTGTGAAGTGGCAAATAGCCATCTTCAGACATGCTTAATTCTGTTGCCTTCGATTTTTTCAAATAATTTTACCTCTCTGTACTCAAAGGATGAGTAGACAATGGCTCAAGCGGTAACTTGCACCTCAGATTGCTGCCCCTGGGCCAACAATTGGCTCACCAGTTCAACGCTACTGCGGGCTTTAGCTTGCTCCCGCTGCACCAGTGGTGTCATGGCCGCTCGCGTTTCATGGCGCTGTTCCCAAGCAGACTTAATTAAATTTGTCAAGGTATTGGTGGTTAGTTCATCAAAGTTGATCAACCAGTTGTCCTGACCAATGGTTTTCATGAAGCCTGCTGTTTTAGGGTAGGAGTTAATGGCCACTACAGGGGTGAGAACTCCTGAAGCCAGAATTACGGAATGAGTCCGCATCCCCACATGGACTTCTACCCGCTGTAGCAAGCCAGCAATTTCCTGGTAGGTGTAAGTCGCATTACTGATTACCCGGATGCGATCGCGTCGCTTGACATACTTCAAACTCTCGTTGGTAATTTTGGTATCCATTACTTGGGTGATGGTATACATAATCTCAATGTCTAATTCCTCAATCAGTCGGTCGAGAGTAGACCCGATTGCCTGCAAAAAGGGTTCGCGCCCAAAAGTCTTGTTATCCTTGCGCCAGTTATCGATGTAGGCATTGATATTGAAACCAAGAGTGCCTTTCGGATTTTTGAAAAGCCCCTCTTTGCCTATGATTTCCTCCATACGTTCTGTTGGTGGCGGGGTAGTGTTGATGGCGCAATCCGCATTGATGTAAACCTCCTGATAATTCAGTTTCTGTTGGTCAAGCAGTTGCTTTGATTGCTCATCTCGCAGGATCAGCATTGGGCTAGCATCAAGAACTCTTTGCAAAGCAGACTTGCCCAGTGATGTGGTAATTGGTCCTAGACTGGCGTTGTAAAGTGCGATCGGAATACCGCGTGCCTTACAAGCTGGGGCGATTAAGGAAATTGTGGAGAGATAGTTAAACAGTGGATTGAGTAACTTGCGATCAAACAGAATGTTATCGGTTACTAGCACCAGATCAGCTTGCAACATTGCTTGGAAAGTTGGCAAACCAAAAATCTTAACAGCACCATTCCAAGGCATCAGTCCAAGTGCCTTGATATTGTGGTGGCCAAAATGACGTTTAACGAAGCGTGGGTTGAGAGTTGGTACTATAAACAACGCATCAGGATGTGCTGCAGCAATATCATCAAGCAGATTGCCTAAAATAGCAGCATCTCCTGCATTGCGACCTGAAAAGTTACCGAGAACTGTAATTTTTTTCATTTTTTACTCAATCACTAGCAAATTCTTACGTTTTCATGGGATTAACTATCCCAATAGTTGTGACAAAAATTTAGTAATAATAATAATCAGAGCTTAATGATTCAACTTACTCATTCAGTATAACCAGCCAGTTTTCACTGATTGAATTCCCATTAACCCAAATCAAAGCGATATCCATCCTTGGTCAAGATACCATTGGGCTAATTCCTTTAACCCTTCTTCATCGGAATGGACAGGCACAAAGCCCAGTAAATTTATCATCTTTGCTGTGTTAAATGAGCGGTCTTTCGTATAAAATGCTAGCCGTCTTCTATAAATAGGTGGTTCTATACCCAGGGGACGACAGATGAATTCAAAAAAATCCCCTAAGGCAAACAGTGGAGCAGCTGGTAAACGAATAAATTTAAAGGAAATTCCATAGTATTCACTAATAATAGAGGCCATTTTTTGGAAGGTAATCGCTTCCTTACTGCCACAAATAAAAACTTCTCCTACTGCTTGAGGATGGGTTGCTGATAGCAGAAAAAAATTGGTCAAATCATCAACATGAATTAAGTGCAGTAAGTTACTGCCATTGCCAATTATTGGTATCCACTTACGGCAAACCATTTTGAAAATTTTCAAAAACCGTTTCTCCCCAGGACCGTAGATTCCTGAGGGTCGTACCACAGTGACTGGTAATCCTTCCTTTTTAGCAAAATCTCTGATCCACAGTTCACCTTCTAGTTTGGTTTCTTGATATATATCTCCAGGATTCATTGGACAATCTTCATCACCAGGAGGATTTTCGACATGACCATGAACCCCAATTGTTGAAACGTGAACAAAACGCTTAAATTCTGGCTCTTTTAAAGCGTATTTTGCTAGAATTTGTGTACTTAAAACGTGGACATTGTAGTAGACATTGTCAGCGGATTTAGCTTCTCGAAAAGGAGTTACAATATGAAATATATAGTTGACTCCTTTTATGGCTTTTTTGATTAACTCTTCATCAAAAACATCCCCTCTAATCCATTCAATTTTAAGGTCTTTGAAAGGCTCAAGTTTAGAACTAGGACGTGCAATAGCGACGATATCTAAACCTTGTGCCACTAATTTACGTATAAGAACTGAACCTGTAAACCCTGTAGCTCCAGTCACTAAGACACGACTGCCAGTTGGGAGTTTGAATTGAGGATCTTCCATAGTCTACTTTCTGAGCTAACCTAAAAAATATTGGAATTTCACCAAGCAAGTTTATACAATTAATTTTAATCGGCATCTGGCTTAAGTCTTGGTAAGGTTTAAAATTACTGGTGAACCAAACAAATTAGTCAAGCCTGAGAGTCGAGCTAACTTCTCCATAAATGAAGAGAAGCTAGGAGATTTAAAAGCCCGATGCAGTACCATAGGCACAAAAAATTGGGGATAGCGCTCAGCTTTGCTCAGACCAATAGATTTTAAAAATTCTAGAAGTTCATGTTCCTGATAACAGACAAACTCTCGTGTATTTCCTTCCAACCCTTTCTTGAACTTAAATAGATAGGGGGCAATAGCATTGACGCTCCTCACTGTAGGATAGTCTAGGATTACTGCTTGCTTTGCTACTCGATTTAGTTCTGTTAAAAAAGACTGCCATTGAGTGACATGAGCCAGGAATCGATAGCTAATTACAACATCAAACGCTCCGTCTGGGTAAGGGAGATCCAAAACATTGCCCACCTTGAAGGAACAAAGATTAGCATCAAGAAAATTCTGAATCCTCCCCTTACAGACATCCGCACTACCAAGCACAGTGAGTTGATAACCATTTTGAATCAGAGCCCCTGTGAGTTGACCATGTCCTCCTCCCACATCAAGGATGGTGGCTTTAGGATAAGGAGTCAGCATTTTCAAGGTTGCGTCTTCCTGGACTTTCAGTAGCCAAGCCCCAATTTCCCCGGCAAAACGGGAGGCATAATCCTCAGAAGATGTTTCGATATCGGCTGTTTCGGGAAAATCACCTGTAGAAACCACTGTTAAATTCCTTTAGTCATTTGTTTATTTTTAATTGCTATTTTTTCTAGACCGAATTGCTAATTGGTTACGAATAAATCGCCAGGGGTTTTCTAGAGAACCATAGCTCTGAATAGGTGTCATGGGATTCAGTAGCATTTCCTTGATATCTTTTCCTGGTTTTTCTGAACTCAAGGAACCCTGGATAGTAAATCCAAAACTTCCAGGACGACAAGATTCAGAAGCCAAAGGAAGTGGATCGCTTCCTGGTAATATCCGCCATCCTTTTTTCTCTGCTTGTGTGAACAAAACTGGTCGTGACCAGAATACAGGACGTCCACCATTGTCTCCTAGAAAAAGCTTGGGAAAATTATTGTCTTCCAAGAGCTTATATAATAGTTTTCCCCGATTTCCGATCCATTTACCAACTCCCCAGGGGAGTAGAGGGATTCCCTCCGCAGACAGAATTGCTTTAATGGTTACGTCTAAGGGTAAACCATCTTCAAGGTTTTGGTCAGTGATCAACGCTAATACTTCCAGGTTTTCCGCTGTCACAATTTGGCGACCAGCAATTAAGAACATTCCTTGCCCTAAGGCGTTACTGGTATATAAGGATAAATCTTCCTGGGTACGATAGAACATCCAAGTTTTACCCTGGCTTACCCTAGACTGATTAGTGCTAGACTGATTAGTGCTAGACTGATTAGTGTTTTGAGCTAAATCAGCTAGCTTATTATACCATTTTTGATGCTCTATTTCTGTCAATAACAATACAGCCTGAAAATTTTCTCCATCACCTGCTTGACCAGAAAATTGCTGGAAATTTTCCCAAGCTGAGGTCAGCAGTTGATCGATATCAAAACAGTCATGAAGGTGAACGTGACCATCAATTAGGATTAATTGATTGTTTGGAGTGGTAGCTACCATGGATTGTTGTTAATCAACCTCCCTGATTTCTATAAACTGCTGCTGTTTAAAGCACATTTAGCTAAAATCTTGCACCAAAACCTCAACGGATATTCTCGGCTAAACTAACCGGACTGTTAAGGGTTTCAATTTCAATACTTTTCTCCTGACTTAATGCACCTCCGATATTAAAAATGTGATTAACCTTGTCTAACTCTAGCTCTATTTGTGACCGACTCCATCCTAATTGCGCCCCCATCACCTCAGCACAGGTTCTGATGGCCTCGTTTCCGGGATGACCAGCACTACCCAGTTCTGTCCGCCGGAACACCACATCACCTAATGTTTGAGCCATTTCCTCAACAACCCCATACAAGACTTCAGCTTTGAGTACAGCTAAATCATCAGTAGGTGCAGAGGAGTGATCTGATACTCGCTCTAAATACAGCAGTACATCTTGATAGGCACTACCGTAGTTATAAACGAGGCGGCGCATTACCTCCTCCCCTAATCCATAGGGTTGCTTAAAGATTTCCGTCTGCAAAAACACTTCAAATTGTTCGATGTGTCCACCGTAAATTGGTGTAACTGATGACAGGGACTTGGGAGGCTTTTGGCCCCATGACCGAAATACCTGGTCAAGGACTTTCTCAGCCACATCTCTGGCAGTGGTATATTTCACCCCAACCGCCGAGATCAATCCTGGAAATTCTTCTTTGGCATGATCGACGATTTGATAGTGTTTAGCCAGTTGTGGCAATCCTGTGTCAGTAATGCCAGTTCTAGGAAGCAAGCCACCATGGACGAAAGTGACATCGGCTTGGTTGAGTTTAACCGATGGCCATGCTTGGTTTATGTCATCGAGCAGGTCTTGAATATCCTGTTGGGTAATGTTGAAGTTATCCGGGTCTTGATCCCAAACAGCATAGGATGTACCGACCAGGGATTTACCACGCCAGGGCGCAATAAATAGTAAGCGAGACCCCTTGTTGACGATGGCATCGGAGTCACGATAGGAGTTCTGAGTTGAAATACCCACAGCATAGGTTTGGCAGAGGGGACGGCGAATCACCAGGTTCATGGCTTTGGCAAGGGGAACTCTGGGTTGCGGCTGGGGTTGCGGCTGGGGTTGCGGCTGGGGTTGCTTCAGTAAACTCAATACCCGATTTATCCATGGTCCGCTGGTGTTGACCACAGTCTTGGCACGGATGTCGAATTGATTGCCACTTAACACATCTTGCCCCTGAATACCCGTGATCCGATTTCCAGCTTGAAGAAATCCAGTCACTTCTACGTAGTTAGCCACCACTGCGCCAGCTTGCTCAGCTGACCGTAGAAAAGAGAGGGTCAACCGTTCAGAGTTGTAGACCTGAGCATCATAAAAGACTGCTGCTCCAGTTAGCCCCTCCTGGGGAATTCCTGGAAGCAGCTGCTGACACTGTTGCTTAGAGATTACCCGACCATTGGATATGTGTTTTTGGGGATCGAGTTGGCGATTGCGATCGCAACTGATCAAGTCATTGATCGCAAGTGCCACAGATAGCACTTCTTTTCCCTTCATCCCATGGCCGTAGGTGGGAATCAACACTGGTAATGGATGAACTAAGTGAGGGGCAATCCGCATTAAACTGGTGCGTTCATGAATGGATTCACGCATCCGTTTAAGGTCAGCATGCTGGAGATACCGTAATCCCCCGTGGATGGTCTTCAAACTGTTAGCAGAGGTAGCGCTACCGAAATCAGCTTTTTCCACCAAGGCCACTGACAATCCCCTGAGGGTTGCTTCCCAAGCTACGCAAGCTCCATAGATCCCACCACCGATCACTAATAAATCGTAAGAGTTTCTGGTTAACTCTACTAGGTTTCTTCTCATTAGTTGTCTGCTTAGGCGGTATGCTCTGCTAACTCGTGATGTAGCCAATCATAAAGACTGTTTAATTTTTCCCGAAAAGCTGCATAAGTATGCCTTTTCTCAATCAATTTTTTGCCAGCACTACCCAGGCTCAGCCGTAGCTTTTCATCAGCGATCAGATCAAGCATTCCCTCCGCGAAAGCTTTGGCATCTGGCCTCTTAAGCAGAGCAAGGTGATTGTTTAGCAACTGGGTATGGGTTGGCAAATCTGTGGCTAACAAAACTTTGCCACTATCGAGATAGGAATAGAGCTTCATCGGGGTATTTTTACCCTTAATTCTCGGAGAGACTAAAATATCAGCCTGCTCCAGATAGATAGCCAGATGCTCAACTGGTTTTGGTCCTAAAAAATGGACATGTTGTTGTATCCCAAGACAGTGAGCCTTATTGGTGTATTTCCGAATGTCGTCGGCTTCTCCACCAATAATGACTAAGTCAGCCTGATCAGTGTGCTCAAGGGTCAACGCGAAGCTGTCTAGAAGTAGATCAATCCCCTGATAAGTCTCCAGATTGCCCACATACATCAGGAGTACATTACGGATTCCTAGCTCACGTCTCAAATTACTATACATAGTTAGACCAATGTTGAATCTTGAAGTTGAATCTTGAAGTTGAATCTTGAAGTTGAATCTTGAAGCGAAAATTTACACAAACCTGCACATTTTCACTATTATACTTATCTTTCGTTACAAAATAAAACCTAGTCTTAAGCAGATGCACAAAATTAATTGCACATTTTCCATAACTCAAAGCCTTACCATATAAGCCTTACAGAGATTCAGAGTAGGTAATTAATTCTGCGAGCGGTGCTTAGGATATCACAACCATACCTTCCGTTAATCATTAACAGTTATAGTAACAGTTATAGTAACAGTTATTAGTTATTTTATATACTTACTTAAAAATAAGTATTCACAAATAAAAAGTTTTTTTAGGAGTTTTTTAAAGATTAGAGTTAAGCAGGGATATATCTGGAATAACTACAGTTTTTCTGGGCTTGTACTTTTGAATATCTGCTGCCAAAGCATCGCAAACGGAAACCACCACTTTGGCATTCTTAACAGCCAGTCCTTCAAAAAAGTTGAATACTGACGAAAAAGTTTGTAGCAAAGGATACTTTTCAATCATTTGTTGGGCTAGAGATGAATCCATGTCATAGATATAGGGAATTTTACACAGGATTTTGAGCCCTAAACCAATAAAGACTGATTCTTCTCCAGCATGAACCAAATCGTAGCGTTTCTTAGTCACTAGGCGAATTACAGCAAGCAACATGAAAAAATCACACAGGATTTTCTTCCAGGAGAAGCCTGGTCGTATATTCCGAACCCAGGGAAGCTTAGGGGTTCGGTATACAGTGATATTTTCATAATTGATGTCACGCCCTTCAGGATAAGTGACGACATCGACCTGGTCTCCCCGTTCAGAAAGCACCTTCAACACCAGGTTGACTGCGATGGGTGTGCCACGATTCTGATAAAACGGATGAGGAGCGAGTAATAGAATGTTCATCCTAGTCAGATTTCGTTGATCATAGGAGACTGGTTGATTCTCCCAGACAGTCAATTCATCCCTGCTGCTTTTGATGTCAAGCTGATCAGTAAGCCGATCAGTTTTGCTCGTTAAATACACGTTGATCTCCCTCTATCTTTAAAGCACTCTGATCAAGAGCGCCCCATTTCCAAGCCATATTGATGAAAACTTCATTATTTCTCAGTAAGTTTCCGGTAGAGTTTAATAGAAGTTAACAATAACCAGTAGTTAATTTCAGCTATGACTAACAGCCCTCACTGAGCAAGAATGTACCACTTAAGGGTAAACACTGATACCAAGGGATTCAAGCATTCTTTAACTAGAAACTAAAACTGCTCCTAATTTCTTCCCTGAGGAAGAGCTCTACTGCCCAAATAAGTGTTATGCAGAACTGGTTTGAATAAATTTTTTAGATAAAAAATTTTGATTTAATTAAAACCCAAATAAATTCTCCAAATCAACTAGTAATCTGGAGGTTAATGAAATCTTGATTATAAACTTCATATAATCTTTACAAATTTTCAATCTTTAAGAAATCGCCTTGGTTGGCGGCTAACCTCATATGCATTTAAATTTGCTGACAGCTGTTCGGTGTAGCCTGCGCGTAGCCCATATGACACGGGGTCATACTTTGATTAGCCCCCAACCAACTTGATTTCCAAGTGATATTACTAACCTTCCTCAACATTAGAGGACACCACTTCTCTGACCCGATAAATCGGTCTTCCCTGAGATTCATGGTAAGTACGCATCAGTATTTCCCCCAGTAGACCAAGACTAAACAGTTGTACACCAGTCGAGAACAAGAGTACTGCCAAGATCAGTAAAGGCCGATCCCCGATATCTTCATTGAGACCTACCTTGAGAATGGTCAGATAAGCCCCAATGATTATGCCCGTGCCTAGGGAAGTCAGACCTAGTAATCCAAATACATGCATGGGTCTGGTGAGGAATTTCTTCATGAAGAAGATGGTCAACAAATCCATTAGCACCCGGAAGGTTCGCCCCAGACCATACTTACTACTACCATAGCGACGAGCATGGTGACGCACGGGTAACTCGGTAATTCTTGCCCCCTCAATATATGCCAAGGCTGGTAAAAACCGATGTAACTCACCGTAGAGGTTCATGTCGGCTACCAATTCCGAGCGATAAACTTTCAGAGAACAGCCATAGTCATGGAGTTTAACCCCAGTGGTCCGTCCAATCAGCCAGTTGGCAATTTTGGATGGCAGTAAACGAGTCACCGCCGCATCCTGCCGATTTTTACGCCAGCCACTAACCAAGTCATACCCTTCCTCTAGTTTGGCAAGCAGCATGGGAATGTCGGCTGGATCATTTTGTAAGTCACCATCTAAGGTAACAATGGCACGACCCCGAGCATAATTAAACCCAGCTGCCATGGCAGCAGTTTGACCATAGTTGCGACGCAAAATTACCCCTCGCAAATCAGTGCGGGAGAGGACTTGTTCCTTGAGCAGTTGGGTTGAACCATCTGTAGAGCCATCATCGACACAAATAAGCTCATAGCTGAGCTGAGTATCGGTTAAGGTGGATGCGATCGCATCAATGAGGTGGGGCAAACTCTCCACCTCATTGTAGATTGGTACCACCACTGATAGGTCTGGTGTTATGTCAGTGCCAGACCAGTTCTGGGCATTTAATTGCCCTTGTTTAATTAAGGAAATTTCCATAGGATGCCCCAGGTTGAATCATCTCCAATCCGGTTTAAACTATAAGCATATATTATTGATGGTTTACTCTAACTTCTTGGGATATGTCAAGGCATTGGGCAAATTTACAGGGTAAACGCATCTTGTGTTTAAATGCCTAATGGATATGATATTCATACGATAAGTATTTTTGCTTATTAATTTTGAAATCTTTTAATAGCTATGAGAAACGCTATCAAAGAACTTTTATAGTGTCACAAACCTGAAATTTGCTGGGTCAATGTCAATAAGCAACCTCCATTATCAATAATTCCGAGATTATTGATAATGTGATTTGAGAAATTTGAACAATCCTAATAGCAATTGAGCTTAGCCGACGCGGGGCGCGTTCGCAACGGTTTATTCTTTATTGCTCAAAATACTAGGTGCGCTTGACCCGTAATTAAATGCGCCACAGGTCGCACCTGTTGAAAGTTTAGCGATTGAGTAGAACAAATGTACTTATTTTGACCATCATTTTTTCCAATTGTAACAAAAATTGGTTTAATTAGATTTTTTCAAGTTACAATCTATACCAAATTGAGATTATGTCACCACCCTGGGCACATACCAGGCTACCAGAACTGGAGTTATGTCAGCTACAGTCTGCAGACACATCCTTAGGTGCGACCCGTGGCGAATTTAATTCTTAATGGGTCAAGCACACCTAAGCAGTCACGATAGCTCAGCTATAAAAAGTCAACAATTAGGAATAGGCACGGAAATCCTAATGAATCAACTACAGCAGTCGGAAATAATTTGTGAAACGCTGACCTTGGCAGAATCAGATGTTCAGCCCTTTGGATTTGACAAATCAGATCGGATTGTTGTAGAGCAGGTATTATCAAATCTCCCTTCCCTAAAAAAGGTAGCTATTAGCAGGGTTGAAAAATTAACCGAAGGTAAAAATAACCAAAACTTTAAAGTTTATACAGATAGTGGCGTTTGTGTTATAAAAATTTGTCATACATCAGAAGTGCAGGGAATTAACAGACAAGTAGACTATTCAATTCTTCAAAAAGTATATCGTGCAGACCTTGGAGTGAAGCCGATCGCATTTGACCCCAAAAACAACTCAATAATTACTAAATTTATTGATGCGCCAGTCTGGACTTTTAAAGAAATCAGAACGGCAGCAGCACTGAATAGTTTTGGTAAATCTATCCGTAAAATTCATGAACTTTCACCGATTCGTCATACCTATCATATTAAAGATTTACTGGATAGATACTGGCATTCATTAAAAAAATATAATGATACAATAAAAAACTTCAAATTTTTTTTTGAAATCACACGAAATCAATTAGATGCCTACCATCAATCTAGTGACATCAAGTTTTGCCATAATGATCTTTACTACGGAAATTTTTTGAAAGGTCAAAAAACTACTATATTTCTGGACTGGGAAATGGCGGGAATGAATGATAGTTATTCTGATCTTGCTGCATTTATCCATTTCCACCATCTCGATAACCAGCAAACTGAGCTGTTTCTTCAAGCATATTCAAAAATCTCTCTGAATAGAGATAAACTCGCCATCCACCAAGATGCCATCCTGCTAAGGGAATTACTATGGGTTCTCACCAAATTGCAAGAAGGCCATACTGACTATTTTTATGCTGATTATCGGCAACGATGTTTAAAAGCTGTTATGAATAAGCAGGCAAAGCTCTTATAAACATACCATGGCAAAAGTTGTGATGATTTCAGGTGCTAATCGCGGCATAGGCAAAGCAATTGCACTCAAACTCTATGAATATGGCTTTCTTCTTAGCCTTGGCGTCAGAGAGTTAGATCGGGTAACCAAAGATATTCTAGGACTGCCAAAGGATAAGGTATTATTGGTTTCTTATAATTCAGCTGATCCAAATACAGAACATGAATGGATAAAAAAAACACTCGATGTCTTTGATAGGATAGATGGCCTAATTAATAATGCTGGCATTTTTCATTCCGTGGATATTGAAGATGATAACGAAGAACTACTCGATAAAATGCTGGATGTAAATACAAAAGCACCGATACGTCTTACACGTTTGGTTTTACCGTATTTGCGTCAGAGCAGTGAAGGCCGGATTATTAACATTGTTTCCAGCGGTGCTAAATACATTGAAGACAGTAAAGTTGGCTATTCTATCAGTAAGTTTGGATTTTTAGCGGCATCACATGCCATGTTCCATGCCGCTAAAGAAGATGGTGTAAGAGTAACTGCGCTTTGCCCAGGATGGGTTAACACAAATATGGCCAAGAACTCTTCTCCTTTATCCCCAGAAAAGATGATTCAACCAGAAACTATAGCCGATATAGTGCTGATGTTATTGAATCTTCCTAATACAGTAGTAATCCCTGAATTAATTGTTGATAATGCATGAGAATATTTAGATGAAAAACATTTTGTTATTAGGTTCGGGTGTGTCAGTTGCTCCTCTGTGCGACTATCTCAATGAACGAGGCTATCACATTACTGTAGCCTCTAGGAATAAGATGACTGCAGAAGAAATCGTCAATCAGCATTCAAAGCGCAGTTTCTATCCTATTGACATTGATCGGTCAAATCCTGAAAATCAGGCTCTTGATCAATTGATTAAAGAAAGTAGTATTGTCATCAGCTTTTTACCCGGTCCCTATCAGCCCCTTGTGACAAAATACTGTCTGGAACATAGTGTGTCATTGATCATGACCTGCCATATCGGCTACTTGTTCAAGACTCAGCAAGAATTTGAACAATTGGATCAACAGGCAAAAGAAAAAGGCATTGCCATTGTGACCGAGGCTGGCACAGATCCTGGGTATGGCAGCATGATCGGTAAAAAGCTCATTGACGATGTGCATGCTAAGGGCGGAGAGATTATCGATCTCTGGTATCATGTTGGTGTACTACCCTGTAATCCTAATATTAATCCGTTTGGTTATAAGTGCTTTTGGGCTCCTAAAAAATCTATTTTTGCTTCGGTTAAGATCAAAGATGGCTCTGGAGACTGGATCAAGGACTCGCAGATACCCCTGATTCCAGGAGACAAAGTTTATTTAGAAACTAGAACGGTTGAAGTTCCCAATATAGGGACATTTGAATCTCGTCCAAATTCAGATTCTGGAGCGTATCTATACCCTAAGGTTTACGGCATTGATAATGTTAGAAACTTCTATCATGGAACATTAAGATACCCCGGTTGGGGAGAGACCTTACAGGGATTGATTGATCTTGGCTTCTGTGATACACAATATCGCCCTGAGCTGCTTGAGAAAACTTATCAGGAAATTGTGCTAGAACTGTGTGGCAGCACAAATGGTGATGCTAAAGCCTTGGTTGCTCAGAAATTGGGTATACCAGTTTCCCATGATATTATCATGCGCTATCAATGGCTGGGTCTGTTTGACAACAAGCGGATTATTCCCCCCAAAGATTCGCCCTCCTATTGTGATGTAATCTCTGACTTACTGGTTCAGAAACTGGGGGTTTATCAGCCAGGGGATACAGAAGTGGATCAAATTATCATGTATTACGACATGCTCGTGCAATACCCCGACAAAAAAGAACGCATCATTTCTATAACCAATCCTTCTGCTAAACCGGGTGACCATTACTCCATCTGTTCACAACTGACCTCCAAGACCGCTGCAATGATTGCTAGAAGATTATTGGAAGGTTCCCTGAATCTTACAGGTCTGAAATATCCCACTATTCCTGAAATTTACCAGCCTGTTCTACAGGAGTACGCAGAGGAAGGGATTAGAAGTAAAGAAACTGTATTAGCAGCTTAAGATCTGCGTAAGCATATGCGCTACGCGCACGCTACGCGAACAGCTGACTGCTGACCGCTGACC
>NZ_CEYLVT010000040.1:0-42761 GCF_982860115.1 Moorena sp. | reverse complement strand
CGGAACCCACCCCTAACCCCTCCCAGGAGGGGAACGGGAATCGGGAATCGGGAATTGGACTTGATCTTAGATTTGATCGTCGATATCTTCAGGGAAATCCTGACGTAATCCCCCAGGCAAGGCAGCGATAATCGCATCTAGTACTCTAGATACTTGAATAATTTCAATACCAAGATCAGATAAGGTTTGACCTTTGGGTATGATCGCTCGCTTGAACCCTAACTTGGCAGCTTCTTTGAGTCGGAGTTCCATCTGAGAGACTAGTCGGACTTGCCCCCCTAAGCTGATTTCACCAATCATAACGGTGCGAGGATCGACAACGCGATCGCGAAAACTGGCTACTACCGCAATAGCCATTCCTAAATCAGCTGCTGGTTCTTCTACTCCTAGCCCTCCTGCTGTTGCTACATAAGCATCTAATTTGGATAGAGGAATCCCGACTCGCTTTTCCAACACTGCCAGAATTTGTTGTAAGCGGTTGTAATCAACTCCAGTGGTTGAGCGGCGGGGTGCCCCATAACTAGCAGGACTTACCAAGGCTTGCAATTCTACCAGAATCGGACGAGTACCTTCACAAGCCACTACAGTAGCAGTACCAGGACTCATTTCATCTCGGTTACCCAAAAACAGATCAGAAGGGTTCAAGACTTCCTGCAAACCGTTGCTGACCATTTCAAAAATACCGATTTCATGAGTAGCCCCAAAGCGGTTTTTCACAGAACGCAGTAGCCGGTGGGAAGCAAAGCGATCGCCTTCAAAGTACAATACAGTATCGACTAAGTGTTCCAGTACCCTTGGTCCTGCGATCGCGCCTTCTTTGGTCACATGACCCACAATTAACAGGGTAATGTTTGACCGCTTTGCTACCTGCATCAGGGCAGAGGTACATTCCCGCACTTGAGCAACAGAACCAGGAGCAGAGGTCAAGGCTGGAAAATAAAGGGTCTGAATACTGTCAATCACTGCTACCTGAGGTTTGAGGGACTCCAACTCTCGCAGAATTTCCTCTAAATCGGTTTCTGGTAGGACATAAAGATCAGCGTCTTTAGACTCAGAGTCTTGAGAGTCAGAGTCTTTAGCGGCTATGGGTGCTTTGGATGATTTAGACTTAGAAGACTTAGACTTAGAAGACTTAGACTTAGAAGACTTAGACTTAGAAGACTCAGCCTCCTTTTTCAACCTACCATTATTAGAGTCAGGATCAGAGGTTTCTGTTGATACCACACCCAGGCGAGATGCTCGCAGTTTTACCTGCTGTCCTGATTCTTCTGCACAAACGTATAGAATGCGATGCAACTTGGCAAGTTGATTGGCAACTTGGAGCATTAAGGTTGATTTGCCAATTCCTGGATCGCCACCAATTAAGACTAAAGACCCAGGCACAACACCACCTCCGAGGACTCGGTCGAGTTCTCCATAGCCTGAGGGGAAGCGGATCTGGACAGTATCAACAATTTCTGAGAAGGTAAGGGATGACCTCGGTTGAGCCGGTCCAGTGTTAGGCTCGTGGTTATCGGAATAAGTATTGGATTGCCAACCCCCGCGACTGATTTTGATCGGGGATGGGGCAGCTACCTCATCCAAGGAATTGTAAGTACCACAGGCAGGACATTTGCCGAACCATTGGGAGGACTCAGCACCACAGGCATTACACACATAGAGCGTTTTAGGCTTCGGCATCCTACTTTAAAAGTCTTAAAAACTCTTAAAAAAACTCAATAATTAAATTAACATTAATGAAAGTCAAGAAAGACTTCACCAGCAAGGAAAATATAATTTTCAACGATAAAATCAACTTTGTAAAGCGTTAGATTAAAGAGATAAACTACTAATAAATTAATAAATCATTAATTTTACTTCACCATTTCAGGAGTATAACGTCAATTGGAAACTCATAAAGAAAAAATTCTTGTTGTCGATGACGAAGCCAGTATCCGTCGCATATTAGAAACTCGGTTGTCCATGATTGGCTACGAGGTAGTCACAGCCGCCGATGGAGAAGAAGCCCTAGACACATTTCGTAATCAAGAGCCTGACCTAGTGGTGTTAGATGTGATGATGCCAAAGCTAGATGGTTATGGTGTTTGTCAAGAATTACGCAAGGAATCAGATATTCCCATTATTATGCTAACTGCTTTAGGGGATGTCGCTGACCGGATTACCGGTCTAGAGTTAGGAGCAGATGACTATGTGGTCAAGCCCTTTTCTCCAAAAGAATTGGAAGCCCGTATTCGTTCCGTACTGCGCAGGTTTGATAAAGTCGGAGCTGCCGGTATTCCTAGTTCTGGTGTGATTCATGTGGGGAGTATCAAAATTGACACCAACAAGCGGCAGGTCTACAAAGGGGATGAGCGCATTCGGCTGACTGGAATGGAGTTTAGTCTTTTGGAATTATTAGTTAGACGTTCCGGAGAACCATTCTCCCGTTCTGAAATTTTGCAGGAAGTGTGGGGCTATACTCCCGAACGCCATGTGGATACCCGTGTAGTAGATGTCCACATCTCCCGGCTACGAGCCAAGTTAGAGGATGACCCGAGTAATCCTGAGCTAATTCTGACCGCACGAGGTACAGGTTATTTGTTCCAACGAATCATTGAACCGGGGGATGAAAAATAGTAACACCTTGATGTTTCTTTTCAGCTGCGTAAGTACTGAACTAACAACCAACAGATGAGTGATGGCTAAACCCGACCAAAATGATGTACTGCGGCTGCTGCCATTTGCGGTTGGAGGATTGGCAGGGGGTCTGTTGCTGATCAACCGTTTATTAACCTCCCAGCTAAGCAATTCTCAAGCTCGTTCTGATGCTGTAGGGGTAATTGTTTGTGCTGTATTGATTTTGACAGGTTTACTGTGGCAGCAGGTACAGCCCAAACCTCCTGATGCCGTTAAACTGATTGGCGAAGAGGGTTTCGACCTCGCGACCGAGCTCCCAGATCAGGTAAAAACTGAATTAGCCTGGGCATCCCATCTATTACTGACTAATACAGTAACGCGATCGCTTGTAGTGGTATACCAAGACAAAGTCCTGCTGCGGCGGGGGATCTTGGGCAAAAATCCCCAAGTCGAGCCTGGAGCCATTCTCAAGCGGGTTCTGGAAACTCAAAAAGCCGTCTATCTGGTTAACCTAAAGCTCTATCCAGGGCGACTTGAATTTGACTACTTGCCTAATAACACACAAGGTGTAATATGTCAACCAATTGGCAACCAAGGAGCGCTAATTTTGGCAGCCAATGCTCCCCGAAGTTACACTAAACAAGATGAAAAGTGGATTGAGGGGATTGCTGATAAACTCGCCAATACTCTCTCTGGTCATTTATAAGATGTGGGTACCGCTTCAAATTTAAATAATAATGTGGTTAATCATTTTGTACTGGTTGCTGATTCTGGTGATGCTAGTAGGCATTATTGGTTCAGTTGTTCCTGGCATTCCCGGTGCCATGTTGATTTTAGCTGCCACCATAATTTGGGGTATTGCTGAGGGCTTTAGTAGCGTCACCTGGGCATTGGGCGTAGCAATCTTTGTGTTGCTACTCGGTATGGGGGTTGATTTTTTAGCCGCTTACTGGGGAGCCAAAAAAGCTGGTGCTAGTAATTGGGGACAAATTGGTTCCATAATCGGCTTGTTCTTGGGGGTGTTTGGTCTTTTACCCGCCTTGCCCTTCGGAGGACCGTTACTAGGGATTTTGCTGGGACCGTTGTTAGGAGCGTTTTTGGGTGAGTTTCTCTATCAACGGAAGTTAAAGTTACAGCCTAGAATTAAGCAATCGTTTAAAGCTGGCTTGGGGATTGTGGTCGGTTCATTGGTAGGAAATTTGATTCAGGGAATGCTTGCGATCGCTACTGTGGTGGTGTTTATTTTCACCACCTGGCCCCCAGGTGCAGGAATTTAGATTGAGAAGGGTTATGGGGTGCACTACTGCCTGCTAACTAACCCTACCCTAACCCTAAGTGACAAGTTCAACGACTCAGCAATTTGCACCGTAGCCGATCGAGGGCATAGCAGGCGCTGATGTGACGTAGGTCAGACCGACTCCGATGGTGACCCAAGGTGTACTTGTAGCATTCTAAAATGCCATCTGGTCCGGCTAGACCAATGTAAACTAGACCCACAGGCTTGGTATCGGTATTGCCTCCAGGTCCGGCTATGCCTGTAATACTCAGTGACCAGCTTGAAGAAAGAAGCGATCGCACTCCCGTTGCCATTTGCTCTGCTACAACTTTACTTACCGCCCCCATCGCCTTCAAATCTGAGGAATTTACTCCCAGTACACCAGTTTTCACAGCGTT
The DNA here is from genome assembly GCF_982860115.1 of Moorena sp. Classification (NCBI taxonomy): domain Bacteria; kingdom Bacillati; phylum Cyanobacteriota; class Cyanophyceae; order Coleofasciculales; family Coleofasciculaceae; genus Moorena; species Moorena sp. Next base: position 38,471 of record NZ_CEYLVT010000040.1, on the reverse strand, counting down.
ATCATAAGCAATGATACCCCCCAGAAAATAATTAGAACTGCCCGGCACACTGGTTATCATACTGCCAATACCGCCGCCAGTACAGGATTCCGCTACGCTCAACGTTTCTGAGGCAGCCGTTAATAGCTGACCCACTACAGAGGCTAGGGTATCGGTGTCAGTACCGAAATAGTTAATTCCCCCAATCTCCTGTAATTTTTGGGCTACTGGTTCAATGAACTGTTGTGCTTCACTTTCTGAAGCCGCACGGGCCGAAACTCTTAACCTTACTTGTCCCTTACTAGCATAGGGAGCAACCGTGGGGTTGGTAAGGTCAAAAAAGGGAGCAACTTTCTCAGCCAAAGCCGATTCTCCAATCCCCCAAAACCGCAACATCCGGCTATAAACGATTTCTTTACCCCAGCCTTGGCTTTTAAGATAGGGAACAGCCGTGTCTCGCCACATCTGATTCATTTCCCTAGGAACACCAGGAAACGTGAGAATGGTTAAATCAGCACGGGGTTTCCAGATGATACCAGGAGCTGTTCCGTTCAGGTTGGGTAATACTTGTGCCCCTTCTGGAATTAGGGCTTGCTTGCGGTTATTGGTAGTTAATTGACGTCCCCGCCGGGCAAACTTCTGAGTGATGTCCTCTATAACATCCGGTTCTTCAATCAGAGGAGCACCAAAAAATTTAGCGATCGCTTCCGTGGTCAAATCATCCGGGGTCGGACCAAGACCACCAGTAAATAGTAGGATAGTGGAGCGCTCACTAGCAATTGTCAATACTTGCTGTAAACGCCCGATATTATCCCCCACCACTGTCTGATAGTAGTGAGGAATCCCCAATGCTGCTAGCTCCTGGGCTAAAAACTGAGAATTGCTGTTGAGAATATCCCCCAGCAGCAGTTCAGTACCTACACAAATAATTTCTGCACTCATCGATTATGCCTCAGGGGCAAGATAACATTGATTTTTTTCGGCTCTTATCTTATTGTCCCATAGGATTGATAGAAGTCAGAAGTCAGAAGTAAACTATGACTAAGTTTCAGAGTTTAGGAATGTTAAACATCTGAATGCGTAGTCCTATACATAGCAAGTTCGGTAGAGCTACAATTATATATTTAATATCGATTTATAGGGTTTCTGATAGTTATCAGGTACACGGGATTTTTTCCCGATTCTCAATTCTCAATTCTCAATTTTCAATTCTCAATTCCCTGCTTCGATTAGAGTCGAAGCCCCTTGAGCATCCATTGGTTCCGATAAAAAAAAACCTTGCCCATAATCACAATTTAACTCTTGCAAGCTTGCCATTTGTTGAGGAGTTTCGATGGCTTTCGCTGTTACTGTTATCCCGAGCTGGTGAGCTAGAAATATGATACTTTTAACAATAGCTGATTTTTGGGAATCAGACTCCATACTTTCGAGAAAAAAAGGGTCAACTTTAAAGATATTTATGGGTAGATTTGTTAAATGAGCCAGGCAAGAGTAGCTACTGCCAAAATCATCTAGAGCTAATTGAATACCTAAGGATTGGAGTTGGTTTAACTCTATACCTCCGTCAGCTTTTGCAGTTATTAGTGAATTTTCGGTAATTTCTAATACTAAATTACTTCCAGATATACCAGTATCCTGCAAAATTTGTTGAAGCTGAGGCAGGAAACTGGGATGGCACAGTTGTTGTGCAGAAATGTTCACACTGATGAACAATGGTATAGTATTCCGCAGATGCTGCCATTGATGTAACTGCCAACAAGCAGTACTTAAAACCCACTCGCCCAGGGGAAGAATCAGTCCGGTTTGCTCAGCAATCGATAGAAACTCCGATGGTCTGATCAGTCCCTGCTTGGGGTGCCGCCAACGCAACAACACCTCAAACCCCAGGATTTGCCTAGTCTCTAGGGAAATAATTGGCTGATAGTGTAGTATAAACTCATCCTGGCCTACTGCCCGATACAATTCCTCCTCTAATTCTTCCTCTAATTTGCCCAAACCCAACCTATAGCCCTGGCATTGGTTGTTACATACTGCGTATCCATCGCCACCTGTGGCTTTGACTTGATACAGTGCACTGTCAGCCGTAGCGATTAAGATTCCTGGTTTTTGATCCAGTGTAGGAATCTCGCTGGCGATTCCTAAGCTCACGGTGAGCTGCTCGCTGATCGGGGAACAGTAATTGGGTTTACAATTATGATAATCATAATTGTAAACGATGTTGAAATGTTGCACCGTATTAATGATGTTGAGACCTTGAACTGCCTTTTGAATCAAGTTGGCAACCTTTGTAGCCCCAGAGGCATCGGTATTGGGCAAAAGTACTGCAAATTCATCACCACCGTAGCGGGCGACTAAGTCAGCTGGACGTTTGACCACATCACCGATAGCTTTGGCAATTCGTTGAAGACATTGATCACCGTTTTTGTGACCATAGGAATCGTTGTAGCGTTTGAAGCGATCCACATCAATTAAAATTACAGCCAAAGGCAACTGGTCTCGCCTTGAGCGTTGCCATTCTTTCTCGAATACCTGATCGAAGTGACGGCGGTTAGACACTTGGGTTAGCCCATCCAGATTTAACTGAGCTTCCAGGGCAGCTTCAGCTTGTTTACGTCCGCTAATGTCCCTGATTGTCCAGAATACCTCTACTCCTTTGCCTTCGGCATCAAGTATAGTACAGATAGCGATTGACCCAGTCAACGGCTCAGACTGCTGTGGTTGCAGACGCACCTCCCAATCCCTTACAGGAAATAGTGTGAATTGCTTGAGTTGAGTGGTAACCATTTTCCGGTCTTCTTGAGCCACAAACACGATTATGGGTTTGCCGACCAGAAAGGTGCGGTTCACGTTAAACAGGTTTGCTGCCGCTAGGTTAGCCTTTTGGATCACACCTAGGGTATTAGTCACTAGGTAGGCATCCGGCGCTGAGTTGAACAAAGTCTGGTAACGTTGGCGCTCCAATTCCACTTGGCAATGAGTGGCAATTAATTCCTCCTGCTGTACCTCCAACTCTTCTAGGGTGATACAAATTTCCTCTAGAAACACTGAAATCAGCTCAGGTTGCAAAAGTATGTCATTAGAATTCTTCAACACCAGCTCTAAGCCGATTTGGATCTTCCGAATTTTTTCCTGCATTGATTCGGTGTTCATCAATGAAGCTCTTCCATTAAGAGAATCACAACCTGAATTTCCTCCTCAAAACCAATTAATCAATGAAGCTCTTCCATTAACAGAATCACACCCTGAAGTTCCCCATCAAAAGCAATTAGGGGGTGAAACGTTATCCGAAACATCATAGCTTGAACAAGGATGTTAATGGTATTCAAAGTTATTTTTTGCAGATTCTTGCCATCAGGACTTACGAACCAAGACCCTTACCCTGTTTATGGTTATCAGTCAAAAGCTGAAATCGCTGTAATTACCTTAAGACATCGGGTTACTGGGTTGCTGAACTTACCCATTAAGTCTACAGTAGTGGCGTGTAAAGCTTTATTTGATGCATGACATTTTTCAGTAAAAGCCTTAAAAAATCTGCATCGTACCATTTTCTTAAAGCAACATTTAAGCCTTGACACGCCAGTAGGGTGGGTTATTCGCCCACCCTACTGTAGGTGTCATGCTGAAACTTAACTGTCAACCCTCAACCTTTAGACCAAACTTGGTACAAGACTGGTCAGATGGGGATACAGAGGAAAGCGATCGCATAACTGTCCCACACGCTGGCGACATTCAGTTGCCACTTGCTCATCCTCTGGATTCAGTAAGCGATCGGCAATAATATTACCAATCTCAGTAAATTCTGCGACTCCCATGCCCCGGGTAGTCATGGCTGGGGAACCTAGGCGCAAGCCACTGGTGACAAAGGGCGACTCTGGGTCAAAGGGAACAGTATTTTTGTTAGCTGTAATCTTGACACCGCTCACCAGTTGGTCAGCTCGCTTACCTGTCATACCAATAGAGCGCAAATCTACCAGTAATACATGGTTATCTGTACCACCAGAAACAATCTTTAACTCCCGGTTTTGCAGTGCCCTTGCCAAAGCCTTAGCATTTTCAATCACGTGGGCAGAATAGGTTTTGAATGCTGGGGTCAAGGCTTCCCCAAACGCAACAGCTTTACCAGCAATCACATGTTCCAACGGACCTCCCTGAGTTCCCGGAAACACTGCCTTATCGAACTTTTTACCCAAATCCGATTGATTAGTCAGAATCAAGCCACCCCGTGGACCACGCAGGGTCTTGTGAGTGGTAGTAGTGACCACATGGCAGTGAGGAAGGGGGTTAGGGTGATGACCAGTGGCAACTAAACCAGCAATGTGAGCCATATCCGCCATCAGGTAGGCACCCACTTCATCAGCAATGGCCCGGAATTTTTCAAAGTCAATGATTCGGGGATAGGCGGAATAGCCACAAATAATCAGTTTGGGACGCTCTTTCAGAGCAAGTTCCCGAATCTGACCATAGTCCAATTGCTCAGTCTCTTGGCTGACACCGTAGTGACACACCTCAAACCATTTACCGGAAACATTCACTGGTGAGCCATGGGTGAGGTGTCCGCCATGGGACAAATCCATCCCCATAATCTTGTCACCAGGTTTTAGTAAGGCTAGAAATACCGCAAAGTTCGCTTGAGCGCCAGAATGGGGCTGGACATTGGCATGATCAGCACCAAAAAGTTCTTTAGCACGGTCAATCGCTACTTGTTCGACTTTGTCAATGAACTCACAGCCGCCATAGTAGCGCTTTCCGGGCAATCCCTCAGCATATTTGTTAGTTAGCACTGAGCCTTGTGCTGCCATCACCGCTGGGGAGGTGAAGTTCTCACTAGCAATAAGTTCCAGATGCTCCCGTTGACGTTGGAGTTCTTCTCCCAGATAGGTGGCTATCGTGGTATCGGTTTCGGCGAGAAAATCTAAGTTAGTTTGAGTCACTTTCTTTACTTCTAGGATCGATCACGTTTGGTCATTGACACAACAACCTTAAAGGTGTATGTGCTTACAAAAAATCCTCTGAGGCAATCAAGCCCCGTCTAGGCAAGAGCGGGGATCAAAAACTGAGGTATCGCTTTCATGCAGGGGTTGATCCCATCAGCGACTACCAGTAGCGAAATAGCAGCTTTAGTCGCCCTGAAGATTTTGTGACCACTCCCACATCAAATCAGAGATTATGATGTGGGCTTCTCAAATTCGCAAATGAGACTTGCTGCTCCTCGATATCCTGTATCGATTTACCACAGCCATTGAGCGGCAGTCCAACCGCCATTAATGCACGATTCAAAATGTTGATGCCACTATTCCAATCGCGGTCAATTTTTACTCCACAATCAGGACAATGATGGACTCTGTCAGCGAGATTTTTCTCAACTCTGACTCCACAATTGAAACACTCAATACTTGTACCCCGTGGATTAACTTCCTGGACTAACAAACCGCGTTTGACCGCCACTGCTTGTAAGATTTCTAGAAATGACCCCCACGCAGCATCATGTATTGATTTTGCTAACTTAGTTCGAGCAAGTCCTGTGATATTTAAATTTTCGTGAGCAATTAAGTCATATTTATTACACAACCAATGAGCAACCTGATAATGAAACTCTTTTCTGCAACGAGCTAAGTGAAGATGCAACAAGCTAACTTGCTTTTTAGCTTTTTTCCAGTTGTTAGAACCCTTGACACGACGGGACATCGCTTTTTGAGCTAATGCCAGTCTGTCTTGAGCCTTCCTGTAGAACTGTGGGATCGGTACTGCTTCACCGTCAGATGTAGTTAAAAACTTTTCTAAGCCAACATCAATTCCGACAGCAGACTTAACTGAATCTATAGGTAATATTTCAGGGACGGTATCATCCTTCATTGAAATGCAGCAATACCAACCATCAGCTTTTTTGACAATAGTACACTGCTTGAGAGTGAATCCATCAGGCAATGGTCGATGCATTACCACAGGAATAGAACCGATCTTGCTTAGTTTTAAAACTCCATCAATTAAGTGCGCCCCCGCTTTAGAACTATTCACCCTAGGAAAGACAAAAGATCTAAGTTCTCCAGGCTTCTTGAAACGAGGTCTTCCACCCCGCTTGCCACCTTTGACAGGTTTCCTCCATCTTTCCCACGCTTTATTAAGTCGTTGTAGATTAACTTGTTGAGTTTCTGCGTAAATTTTTTTGTACTCAGGGAACAACCGTTTGGTTTCCTTGAGGGCTGATTGCTGAGTGTAATAATTGAGTGGTTCTGGTATTTCACCAATTGCTTCACTAACGATACTACATCTATCAATAGAGCAACGACTCCTATTGAGCCAATCAAGTCTTTGCCCTAGAGCATAGTTCCAGTGACGGCGCAACAGTTCTAGCCATCTTTCCATGATGGCTACTTGTTCGGTGTTCGGCTTAATTCTGTAGCAGTAGGTCAGTATCATCAGCCCTTAGTTAAACAACTCAAACAATATCTCAAGAACCAATATACCCAGTCGGGCAATTCCCCGGAGAGGAAACCTTAGACAGTTTAGCCTTTATAAGCGACAGTCTGTGAGTCATAAGTTTAAGTTATATGAAATAAGGCGAGCCTGTCTTACGGTAACTTCTAACCCGTTAAATCACGCGATTATAACGGGAGACCCCTTGCCCGTTTAGTTGGAAACGACCCTTAAACAGGACTTACCCAGTAACTCTACCTACAGGGTCGGTTAATAACGCACCCTCTTACTTATCCCTACTACTTATCCCTACTACTTATTCCTACTACATATGGGCGTTGGATGCCCAGTTTTTTACCAGTTTTTTATAACTCCTGTCAAACAATTTATCGGTAAGGATGAGCTGAAAGCTTGATTCTGAAACGATTCCGACTCAGATTAGGCAAATTTTTAGGAAAAGTTAAAGATTGTATTATGTTAAAATTATAGCGTTTATCGCAGTTATGAGGTACAGTATTCTTTGAGGTTGATTCCCTGTCTTGATACAGCGCATCCCTATTCCCTATTCCCTCTTATCTGTTTCCTGTTCCCAGATCCGCTGTTCCTTGAAATCCCGAAATTGTGTACCTCATAGCTATGAGAATTGCTATATTATTATACAACACCTATCATCCAGAGTATCCAATAAGATAGCAATAGGATTGAGTAACAGTTCTAATCAACAGCACTTATAAACAGGAATTAAGCACTAAGGTGATTGGTCAAGAGTTTCTCGATTAGTATGGGCATAAGGTGTCGTGAGCAAATAAACATTTTTCTCTATCCTCCAGCCTGTTGAGAAGACCTTAGAGTATCGTGCTTCGGCATCAGCCCTGATAGCGTAATGGGATTAGTGCTATGTTAGTCATTTTAACGGATAACCAAGTAATTTCCCCCGACCTTGTCTGTCAATGTTGTTTACTAGCTGACCCAAGTGGTCAACCTCGCTGGCATCAAGGCAAATTGCTTTGTGCTCATGTGCTCAAGAAGCTAAGTGAGAAGCAAGCTCAACAGTATGAGTGTGAAATGGGATTCCGTCTGGTAAATATGGATTGACTTTTCTAATAGGGGAACGCGCCCCGCGTGACATGTAGGTCAATCGCATTTCAGGTAGCTCAGGGGTAGAGTGTTGTGCTGCGCTATGCTGAATAGTAGTTAGTGTACCCCTTATCTGAACATCTTCAAGGAGAAAGCACCATGACTTGGCGCGGGTCAACAGATGTTAAAGACCGGATTTTTGCAGCCCTTCCTTATCTACTCCCTCTAATTGAGGTTAGGCCCTTTGGTCGATTTATGCTAACGCAGTTCCCCATTCTGGACATTATTTACCTGCCACTACAACCGTTAATTTCCATTTACAGAAGTTTCCCGTTGGCGGGGTTAATTATTTTCTTTGTTTTATTCTTAGCCGTAGTCAGAAACCCACAAATCAGCCATTTCGTTCGCTTTAACACCATGCAAGCGATTCTTTTAGACATTCTTTTAGTTTTGGGTTTTCTATTGTTGCCAATTTTAGTCCAAACACTAGGGGTTAACTTGCTAACAGAAACCTTATATAATATAGTGTTTTTAGGAATTCTTGCCGCCTGCGGCTACTCCATGATTCAATCATTGATGGGTCGTTACGCAGAAATACCAAGCCTTAGTCAAGCTGTTTACAGCCAAGTCCCCTAGTCTTGCTTAGTCTTGGCCTGTGAAGGGCGTGAGATCACCGTATTTTCCAAGTGACCAATTCCCTCAATTTCCACCCGGACGCGATCGCCAATTTCCATTGGTCCTACTCCTTTGGGTGTCCCCGTAAGGATCACATCTCCTGGGACTAGGGTCATCACCTGGGAAATGTAAGATACCAGAACATCTGGCGGAAATACCATTTGACTAATTAAAGCTGATTGTACAGGCTCAGGGTTGTCATTCAGAAATGTCTGCAATTTTGCCCCAGCACTCAACTCCCGGACTATCCAGGGTCCGAGGGGACAAAAGCTATTAAATCCCTTAGCCCTGGTCCACTGGGCATCCCGCTTTTGTAAATCCCGAGCCGTTACGTCATTAGCGATCGTATAACCCCAAATTTTGGATTGAGCTTCGTCTGGTGTGCAGTCTAAGCAATAGTCACCGATTACCAGTGCTAACTCTCCCTCATAGTCCACTCGCTGAGACTGAGGCGGATACTGGATGGCTTGAGAGTCAGGAATTATAGTGGTAGGGGGTTTAAGAAACAGTAGAGGTTCCTCAGGAACTGATGTTCCCAATTCCGCTGCGTGTTCAGTATAGTTTTTGCCTACAGCCACGATTTTAGTTGGTGCACACGGAGCCAGCAATTGATAGCTTTCTGGTTCTAACTCTAAATCTATCGGTTGTCCCTGTAACCAAGGTGGTGCATCAAGCACCTGAATAGTGCGGGTCACCTGTAACAAACCGTAGTAGGTCTGTCCTTTAGAAGATTTAACTCGAACGTAACGCTGTGTCATAACAATAGATGTTCCTTGATAATATTACGAAAATTCTCTACTTTACCTAAGGTAGTATTGAGTTGGTAGTACTTCAGTACTGAGTACCGATAACAGATTGTCCTTAACAGTAGAATAGATAATAAGCTGCATTTAGACATAGCATCTTCTGGTAGTCTCTGGTTGTGTCTAGTCGTATTCCCCTTTGACGAATGTACTATCTTTGAGCACAATTTAATTGAAATTTAATTGAAATTGGTTGCACAAGGAGTTATAATATTAAATCGGTAATCCTTGTCAAGGATTCAGATCAAGGATTCAGATAAAAAGATTCAGATGAGTCTGACCACTGCAAACACTTACCGATCCGGCAAGTGTCGGCTTAAGTAGGGATAGATCAATTCCTTGCTTCTTTAACTATCCAGTAGCAAGCAAGTCAATTACCCAACCTTGACTATGACCTAAGGTGTGGTTCAAGGAAAGCTGATTGTTAGTGCTGATTGTTAGTGCTGATTGTTAGTGCTGTCTATCGGATAAAAAGAAGCCAAATTGTCCATAAGGAGATTAATACCAGTGCAAAACACTTACGAAATGATGTACATCCTCCGTCCTGATTTGGGCGAGGAACAAGTAGATCAAGCTATCGGCAAATACCGAGACCTATTGCAGGAACTCGGTGGAGAGCAAATCGAGATTCAGCATCGTGGCAAGCGTCGTTTAGCCTATCCCATAGATAGGTACCGGGAAGGGATTTATATCCAAATGAACTATAATGCACCAGGTACCCATGTCGCCAAGATTGAGCGAGCAATGCGTCTAAGTCAAGATGTGATTCGCTACCTCACCATCAGAGAGGAATCATCCCCAGCCCCTACACCAGAACCAGCAGAAGTTGAACAGACCGTGTGACGCATTCCCCCACCTGGCTATCGCCACGCTACGCGAACGTCCAGGTGGGGGTTAGTCCACGTTGATATTAATTACTAAAGACCTGGAACACTGATTATTAGTTCGTGTAGCGGCTCCAGGGCGAGCATTGCAGTCTAATCTTTTGTAGGTTAAAATATTAACTATGGAGATATTGTTAGAGCAGTGAAAACGCCGACCAAAGTTATACGAACTGACAAGTGGAAACTTAATCCGACTCCCGAGCAAAAAATACTGTTTGGGGAGACGGTTAAGGTGTATCGTCAAGCTTGTCGGTATTTGGTTGGTATTATTTACACTCATTGGTCTGAGCTTGGTGATTTAACAGCAGATCAATTAACTCCTGCTGTTGAGCGGCTAATGCACCAAACAGCCAAGCGACCTGACCTAAAATATCCCCAGTTCAATAAAGCTTTTTATAAGTTTCCTAGTTACTACCGTCGAGCAGCAATTGCATTCGCAGCTGGACAGGTTAGTAGCTATGTAACTCGATACCGCGAATGGCAGTCTGGTAGTCGAAAAAGAAGAGATAGTAAACCACCAAGATTAAATGCTGATACTGGCTGCTATCCAGCTTTGTATAAAGGTCAATGCTACAAACTACATGGCTTTGACCAAATCGAAATCAAGGTTTTTAACGGCTTAGACTGGATTTGGACTACAGTTCAGATCACTGGACTAAGAGAGCGCCATCAGGTAGCCACTAACAAGATGATGTCTCCTTCATTGATATTCAATGATAGGTATTGTCATCTATCTGTTCCATTTGCTTGTAAACCAGAAAAGCGCAAACCAGAAGCTAACCTGACTGCGGTAGATTTAGGAATTAACACTACCGCGACAATAGCAGTTGTAACCCATAGCGGCACTGTAATTCATCGCGATTTTATTCATCCCGGAAGAGACATAGACCGCAGGGATAAACGACTGAAATCCGTATCGACAAAGGCGTCAAAGACGATGGGTAAAGGAGGGAAGCTTCATAAAGGTTTCTGTTCCAATACCTACCAAAAATGCCAAAGAATCAATAACCAGATTGGCCATATTGTTTCTAAGCGAATTGTTGAGATTGCTGAAAAGTTTAATTCTGAAGCGATTGTATTTGAGAACCTTAAAGGATGGAAGCCAAAGGGTGGACGAAAGCGATCTAGTCTAAGGCAAAGATTCCACGGATGGCTCAAAGCCAAGATTCGCGATTTTACGGAAATGAAATGGGCTGAATTAGGTGGGAAAGTAGTAGAGGTTGTTGCGGCTTACACTTCAAAACTTGCCTATGATGGTTCTGGTACGGTTAGGCGCAATTCAAAAAAATATTCCCTAGCAACCTTCCCTTCAGGTAAGCGGTTCAATGCCGACCTTAATGGCGCTTACAACATTGGTGCTAGAGGTGTGTTTAAACTCGTTCGTAGAAATAGCAACGAGGGTCGTTCCAGCAAAAGTCCTGGACGACCGCCTAGAAGCTGGGCTTGTCTATGTGATCTTTGGGCTACGGCTAGCTCTAGATTAGCATAGGACACCACCACCTCGTTCAGGTGGTGGAAGCTTCATGCGTGAACTCTTCGTATTCCAGGGAGTAATAGGTAATAGGTAATCGGTAATGGGTAACAGGTAATAGGTAATGGGTAATGGGTAGTTGAGGATTACCTATTACCTATAAACTCTTTTATGGATAAAAAACACTAACGAATAAAGACTAAGGACGAAGGAGTATCGATAAGTTCAGTTCTTGGAAAGGTTCGGAATCTGGCTTAATCTCAATTTGATTCGGTTGAGCGGATTCACCATTTATCAGTAAATTATATTTACCCTGCTGCAACCCTTCTAAATAAAAGACCCCAGCACCGTTGGTAATCGAAAAAATCGATTTTCCTGAATCAACTGGTACTGCTTCTACCTTCGCCCCCTGCACCGCTTCTCCCGCAGCATCAGTGACTACACCTGCAAAGGTGTAGGATAGTACCATTGGCACAGTAACTGGAGTATAGCTACCAGGCACCACCTCCACCGCATAGGCTGATTCCTCGGGTTTCCAGTCGATGGGATATCCGGCGGGGTCAAGGTCGAGGCGATAGGTGTCAGGGTCGAGTTTGACAAAAATCCCATTGTTGCGAATGTCTGGTCGCAACGAGGTTATCGATTTATTATTCACCAGTAACAGTAAATCCGGCTCTTCGACGTAAATCTGTTCCCCTTTATCTCGCTTACCATTGCCATTGTTGTCAAAGAATGGCTGAATTAACAATCCTCCTCGGCTGCGTAAGCGGTCAAAGCGGGTGTCGGCACCGCTAAACCCTGATTGGACATTGATATTGGGAGAGAGCTCAATCCTGAAGGTGCTGCCATCAGAGGTAGTAGATATTTCTTGGTAACGTAACCGCAATACTAATCCGGGAATCACGGCACTGGACGCTGAGGCAATCAATCCATTACCCCGAGAACCGAAGCCATAGCCGAAATCCAAGTCCCAGAGATATCGACCATCACTAGACTGTTGTGGAGAACGATAGCGCCAAGCTAAGCGAGCCAGGTGATCATCACGGTTATTGGAATCCCGGGTTTCGTAACCCAGTCGCAGGGAATGTCCTCTTGAGCCACTGCTATTGGACAAATAATAGATTAGTTCGGAATTGGTAGTGATTTCATTGCCTCGATGGGAGAGTCTCAGACTTCCTAGGTTAGACCTCAAACTCCAGCGCAAGTTATTATTGGTGTCCATGTCAGCACTGGCAAAGAGTGAGAAATTTTGGCTAGTGTGGGAAATGCTTATACCAGCAGCTAAGGCTTCCTCCCGAGTGTTTCCACTGGCTCTTAAGGTTAAACCACGAAAGGCTTGCCAGTTGACCCGAAACCGCTGGGCTAGACTATCACTGTTGAAGTTAAAGCTTAGCTTAGGGGAGGGTTGGAAGGTAATACTGGCATCATAGTCTATCCCCTCATCCTCTGTACCCAAAAGAGCAGACACTTTTACCTTTAACGGAAAGCCAGCAGGTTGATAGAATAGTTCCCCTAACCCCAACACTGACTGGTCGTAAACCACCCCCATCCCTAAAGTCAGGTCTTCTGTGACTCCTAAGCGATAGGCAATTCCACCCCGCACGTCTGTAAACTCACCAAAGAAATTCCCATTCTGGCTCGATTCTCGACTCAAGCCCGTGGAAACCACTAAAGCAGAGGCTCCCTTGGTTAATTGACCAGGTAGAGTGGAGAAATTGGCCTCTCGAATTTCCGGGTCCGCAGTAAGCTGTCCATCGGGGTATAGAAAAACGCGATAAGTATTGCTACCGCCTCGTCCAGTTATGACATTTTCAAAGCGGTAAACCCCAGAGGAGTCCACTAGGATTTCATCCACCACCACATCATTAAAACCTTGGGTCAGCTGGACTAAGGTACCCGGTTCAGCTTCCCCAGTAATGCTACGTCCAATTTCATTGGCTTGTAACCGTTGGGTAGGACTAAATCCACCCCTTGATAAGGGTGGGGTAAATCCCCACCGCTGGATAGTGGTCGCACCCCAATATTGACCTGTTCCTTGATTTCGCCAAAAGGTAGGCTGGGAACCTAGGACAAAATCCGCTGCATCGGTTTGGCGAAAATACTGAGCTTCCTGTAACCGAAACGTCCCGGTATCGGTTAAATCCGGTTGGCGAGTCCTCAGAAACCAGCTACCTCCTAATAAGGTGCCGACGGTGGTAAATTCTCCACTATAGTTTGTGGAATTAGAAAAGGAACTGCTACCACCCCCTCTGCCACTAATATTTACCCGTTGTCTGATCGCGGATATGCTAAAGGCAGGGGCATCAATCTCAGATAATCCTTCCAGTACGACTGGGATTTCTGGAGTTCGCCGACCTTTGCGCCGCACATTCAACCAGGGGGGATTAAACGTAATGGCGTATTCAATCATGTCAAACTCCGTCGGCACTCCTAGAAGAGTTTGGATGGTTTTGACAGGAATGACTACTCCTAATTCTGGGTCAGTTGGTAATTCTTCTGGATTGATGCGGGTGACTAAACCAGGCGATCGCACTTCTAATTGACCATCGTCTAAGGGTTTGACATCTAATTTCAAGCCCTTAATCACATCATCTAAGGGAATCAGCCACGTTTCAAAATTAATTGCCTGGGAACCATCTTCAAATCCCCGCACTAAGGTACTAGGAATCACATTCTGTTTTCCCAGATTGACCCCTACAGGAAGAATAATCAATTGATCACTATCCTTTCGCCTTGGGCTAGAGGTAGTGGCGGCGACTTCCGGTTTTGATACCTCAGGTGCTAGGGTTTGGGCAACAACGGAAGTTATGGTAATCAAAGAACACAAGAGAGTTGTTACAGCTAGATAAGCTAGTGAAATAAGTTTCATCCAACACCTATGAGCTGACTAAATTCTGACTAAATTTTTTAAGGGAAACTACATACAGACTTCCCAACTTGGTCAGCTCAAGTAACAGTAACTAAGGGGTTTGATACTTCAGGGTTGTTGCACTAGCAGTACTTACGTAGTAACTCTACCTGTCGATTGGTTTCTTTTGGCACTTTACTACTAGAAAAACGATCACGCCATCACCCCATCACCCCATCACCCCATCACGTTATCACCCCATCACCGGTAATTTCATCCACCGTAATCAAGTTCACTGAATTTTAAACTTCGGTATCTTTCCGGATGTATCCAATTAGGAAATTAGGAAACAATAGAAATACAAACGAACAGTTTATTTCCCCCAGATAAAGGACATGAGAAACCAATTCGGTAAATCCTTAGTTATTTCCGCCTTGACTGCTTTAGGTGTTGCTGCTGGTGCTACCAGTGCCTTTGCTCAGGTACCTCCTGCTCCTATAGAGCAGGATTTTGAATTTGAGGGCACAGTAGAGGGAACCTGTTCTTTTGTAGATGTTCAACCTGGTGCTTTAACAAACCCTAATCCCGAAGTATTAGCTGTTATTAACCCAGGTGATTATGCTACAGGTTTGATGCTTTGTAATAGTCCAGCAACTATATCTCTTGGAGACTTGATGGCGACGAATGAGGTATCTCAAAGACTTTTAGACACCGCAGAAACCTACACCTATGGCGTTTCTTTTACTGAGATTGATGGTCCAACAAATGATGAAATCGAACGTACTATGGGAGAACCTGCAGCAATACCACTAAATTTACCTCCTAGCGAATTCGAGGTTGAAGCTGACATGATTATCGAGGGACTTTTACCCCTTGAAGGTGGTGATTATGCCTTTAAGTTTACGGTAACAGCTACAGCTAACTAAAGTCAACTCTTGGCTGGAAGCCAGCGACGTATCCCGCTGGAAAATTGATGTAAATGCAATTAACCTCTAATTTTTTGTTGTCTCCGTGGGAATCGGCTTGACCCGATTTATCCTACGGAGATTTTACCAACAAACGACGGATTTATATTAATCTAAATATTAGCTAATATTCTATGAATATCTATAATAGCATTCCCATACCGACAAATTTAAGGTAAAACAATTAGTATTTGTATTATTTAATATGGAAATTAAATCTACAATAATCCTAGAAAAGTTCTTACCATATTTACCGTAATTTGATTCACAAAAGGCGGTGATTACACCTTTAAGTTTAAGGTGACAGCTACAGCTAACTAAACTCAACTATTGGCTGGAAGCGAGCCACATATCCCGCTTAGGGAAATTCCAGCTATTTTGTATAAATTGTACTTGACATAGAAAATAGGCTTTTAACCAGTTAGTGATTCGGATGGCTGGTTAAATCATCCCGCAATCATCCACCAAAAATATGTCAAATCTTTATTAAGTCTTTAGATTTAACACTTCTGCCCTTGGTATCATAAACATGATACTTGTTCTTTGAAGAACCCAAGAAATCAGATGTTGCTTCGACAAAAATCGCGCCATTTCATCAGTTGGAAGACAAAGTAGTGAGCAATATCAGTGATCAGACAGAATGCGATCAAATTCAACCGGAAGTCGATCGCTTACTGGATAGGGCTGAAACAGCTGCAGGTATTTTTAGCACTTATACCACAGCACAGGTGCAGAAAATTATTGAAGGGATGGCCCAGGCGGGAAAGGAAAAGGCCGAATTCTACGCTGAATGGTCGGTACGTGAGACGGGCTACGGTAATGTGAATGATAATGTGAAAAAAAACCTGGACTGTTCCCTGGGGTTGCTGGAAAGATACCAGACTGCTGATTTTATCGAGCCTGTTGTGGATTATGAAAAGAAAATCATCAGTTTTCCTAAACCCGCAGGCATTATCGTTGCCCTGATACCGAGTACCAATCCGGTGATGACCGTGTATTACAAGGCAATGGTTAGCATGATGACCCGGAATACGGTTATTTTTTCTCCTCACCCTGCCGCGAAAGAATGCTCGATACACGTGGTTGATTTGATGGCTCAAGCCGCTGAGAAAGCAGGTGCCCCGGAAGGGGCAATTCAAACCATACGTAGCCCTGGCATCCTCTCCCTCAACTGTTTGATGGAATCGCCCCGTGTTGGTCTGATTCTGGCCACTGGTGGTCCCAACAGGGTGCATGGGGCCTACCGTTCCGGCAATCCGGCAATCGGTATGGGGCCAGGTAATGTAGCCTGTTTTGTGCATCAGTCAGCCAACATCCCTGTTGCGGCTGAACAAATCATTGCTAGTAACAGTTTCGATCATGCTCTACCTTGTGTCTGTGAATCCGTGGTAATCGCGGATCGCGCCATTGATCCGCAGCTCAAAGCAGCTATGGGGGGATCGGGCGGGTATTTTGTGAGCGATGAAGCAGAGCAAAAACTGCGCGCCTATCTTTTCCCCGACCGTGGAGTCAATCCCCTAGCCCTGGGGAAAAGTGCGGCCTGGATTGCCCAGCAGGCAGGTTTTTCTGTACCAGAGGGCACGAAAAGCCTGATCGTTGAAATTGACACAGTGGGTGCAGATGAACCGATCAGCCAAGAGAAACTGTTCCCGGTTATGGGATATATTGCAGTTGACGGGATAGAAGCTGCCATTGACACTGCTTTAGGGATGCTGGATACAATGGGCAAAGGTCACTCGGCAGTGCTTCACACTAATGACCCTGCAGTTGTAGCGCGTTATACCGCAGCTCTGCCGGTCTGCCGAATTGCGGTGAATACCAAGGGTGTAGAAGGCTCCAGTGGTTTTTCCACCAATCTGACGAGGGGTCCAGTGATCGGCACTGGCTTTTTTGGCGGCAGCTCGGTGGATGACAATATCGGTCCTAAATATCTGGTGCAGTGGTCCCGTGCCGCTTATCCTACCGATCTGGAAGTATCAATGGGAGATATGGAAGCAGCGGTTGCCCAACTGTTGTCGCAATCAGTGTAAAGGTTGTGGACAAGATTGTGGGTTGGGATTAGACAAGGAAAGAAAAGGTATTCAAGACAATGGCAACAGTTTCGGGTACTGTGCACATGAAATACGTTGGGGAATCGGACAATATTGCACTTTTCATCCTCGATCGTCCCGATAAAGCCAACGCATACCATAATGCTATGATCTGCCAGTTCGCAGAACAGCTAGCGGCGGCGGTTGCCAATCCTTCCATTCGCGCAGGGGTGGTCACCGGTGCAGGGGATAGGGTATTTTGTGCCGGTGCCGATATATCCAGCTTTGCCAACAGGTCTTATCAGGATGGGTTAAATTTACTGAGCCGACAGCTTTTTGATAACTGGGCTAATGCACCGTGGCCAACAGTAGCAGCGATTAACGGACCTGCCATTGCAGGGGGTCTGGAACTTGCTCTTGCTTCTGATTTGCGCATCTGTAGTCCCTCCAGTTGGTTTTCACTGCCTGAAATCGATTTGGGGTTGATCCCGGCTGCTGGAGGGATTCGTCGCCTGACCAAACTCGTAAACGAAGCTAGAGCAAAGGCGATGATTCTGTTCGGACAGAAAGTGGATAGTGCAACTGCTTTGGAATGGGGGCTGGTTTCTCAAATCAGCGATCGCGTCCTAGAAGATGGGATTCACCTTGCGGAAGCTGCCGCACGACGGGATCCTCTGGCTACCCGCCTGGCTAAAATGGCTTTGCAATCGGTTAATACAAGTTTGGGAGATGCAAGCGTAGAAGCAGTTGCCCAAGCCCTGCTCTATAATCGCAAAACCCAAGTAGAATAAATGGAGCAGAAAATGCAAACTTCTTCAGTTTGCCCAAGGCTAATTGCGATTGGCACGGAAACACCGCCACAAAAATGTACCCAATCCCAAGTGCTGGAGCTTTTTGGGATAACGGATAAGAGAATCAACAAAATCTTTAGTAATTCCCATATTAAATCCCGGCATCTCTGCCTGCCAAAGCCTAATCCCGATGGCAGCATACCCGACGAAAGCCCTGGGGAGTTACTGGACAAACACCAGCGCGTGGCTTTGGATATTGGACAGTCCGCAATCAAAAAAGCCCTAAAAAAAGCTGGGCTTACTCCTCAGGATATTGATTACATGGCAGTGGTATCGACCACCGGCCTACTGTGTCCGAGCCTAACGGCGCACTATATAAAAGCATTGGGAATGCGTCCGGATATTCAGCGCATTGATATTGTGGGAATGGGTTGTAATGGCGGATTAAACGGCATGCAACCTGTCGTCAATTTTTGTGCAGTCCACCCAGAGGCAATCGGTCTATTACTTTGTGTGGAAGTATGCTCTGCAATGTATGTTATTGATGAGACCATAACCACTGCGGTGGTGAATTCCCTGTTCGGAGATGGTGCAGCGGCAGCGGTGATTTCTGCAAAACCCTTCCCTTTGGTACCCACCGGTCCTAAAATTCTTGGCTTCACTTCCCATATCATCCCGGAGGCCATTGACGCGATCCGGCTAGACTTTGAGGAAACCAAATATTCGTTGTACCTGGATAAACAAATTCCCTACCTGCTGGGACTGAATGTCAACACACCTGTGGATAATCTGTTATGGCGCTTTAACCGCAAACGCCGGGATATTAAGCACTGGATTATTCATTCCGGCGGACGTAAAGTGATCGATTCGCTCAAATATTCGTTAAATATCACCGAGCACGATGTGCGATATACCACGAGTATATTACAAAATTATGGTAACTTATCCTCTGCTTCCTTTCTATTTTCCCATGAAAAATTATTGGAGGAAGATGTAGCCCAGACGGGAGATTCGGTGGTCATGATCACTATGGGACCAGGCTCGACCATTGAATGCTGTTTAGGAGAATTCTGAAATGAAGCAATACACAACTATCAAATTGACCGAACAGGATGCGATCGCTAATGTGAATTTACTATGGCCAGATTCGAGTAGATTGAATCTGGCCTTATTGTCCGATTTAATTGAGTTGATGGATTACCTGGAAGATGAAAGCGCCTGTACGCTGATCGTATTTCAGGGGCTGAGTACCCAGCAACAATCCCTTAATCCAACTCCTCCCGATATTGACCATTGCAGCAAGTGGGAAAAATTCTTAGTGCGTCTGGAACGTTTGGCGGGGGCTTCGATCGCTTGTATTGATGGATTTTGCACTCGTTTTCATTTTCAATTGGCCCTTGCCTGCGATTATCGTGTGGCAACAACCCGCTCAGTGTTCCAAGCGCCGGAAGTCAAAGAAGGTTACCTGCCTGGAATGAGTGTATTCCGACTGGCCAAATATACCGGAATTGGCCATGCCCGTCGCTTGCTTTTCACCGGTGCCCAGTGGTCCGCTGCCGAAGCTGCTGGATTCGGGATTGTCGATCGACAATGCGAAGCAACGACCTTTGAAAAGGCGATTCAGGAATCTCAGGAGGCACTGATGCCGATCCATCCTAAAGTGTTGCAAAACACGCGCAGGTTGCTCAATGAGTCTTTCGCAACATCCTATGAAGATGCCATCGGGCATTTCTTAGCAGTACAAAACCTATGTTTAGTTGACACTCCCCGTCCTGAAGGAGCGGGGATTCTTGGATCTACGACTCGTCTTGCTCAATCAAACCGGAGTCAGAAAGAGTAGAGGGCAAATCTCCCCGAGCGTTTAGATCATTGACCTAGGTTTCGGTGTGCCCCACCGTACCTTTTTTATATGGATAGACCGATGGTTTTTCTTATCTAATTTTTTCATAGACTTTAAAGTCGTTAGACCAAATTACGCAATACGTATCTAATACATATTTTTTACGTTGTCTACTTATGATTAGATAATACCTATCTAAATAAAAGTTTATTACTTATATTTTTATAATAGCACATGAAAAAGTAGTCCTACAAGGACCGGGCCCGATTACCCAAAATTTTTGGTAAATTACCGCAATAAACGGTTACTGATCTCCAGGACAAAAATCATAATGATTCCCTATCAACAGATGTTTTGCATCTTGGACTATCGGATAGTCTCCTATTTCACGGAAACTTGTATTGGGCTTGGGGTGTTTGATCATCTTGCTGCACGCCCCTTACCTGTGTCGGAGTTAGCCGAGCTGACTGGGACGCACCAGCGGGCGCTCCACCGCTGCGTGCGTGGACTTGCTCATTTTGACTTGTTTGCGATCGCAGCAGAGTCCACCGTTTCACTTACGGATGTCTCACGACACTTGATCCTGGAATCCGAATTTTCTCTCAGGCCCTGGCACGAATTCTGTCAATTGGCTCAGTCCGGAAAACACCAGAAAAGGCGCTCTCTGTGGGAGCAATTGCTGCGCACTGGCAAAAGTATTTACCAGCTCGGACGCGATCGCTTGTTTTATGATTATTTAAGAGAACACCAAGATCTGGCAGCGGCTTTTGACAAAGCCATGGAATCAATGTCACGGGTCGAAGTTTGGGATATTTTGCAGCGCTTCGACTTTTCCGGATCAGAACATCTTACCGAAATTGCAGGTGGAAACGGGTCGCTCATTGCCGGAGTGCTGCGCCAGTATCAACAGATCAAAGGGCAGCTTTTCGATTTTCCAGATGTTGTCAATCGAATTGAACCGATTCCACGCCTAAAGACTGTGGGTCTAGACATGCATGGGTCGCTGCCCAAGATTCCGGGTGATGCCATGATGAAACGCATTTTGCATTCCTATTCGGACGAGGGTGCCAGCAATATTCTCAACAATGTTGGCAGCGCCATGCACTCCGGAAACAAGCTCTATATTTTTGAGTTGATTGACTCGGAGGTCACAAATAATCCTTATATCGGCATCAAGAACTTACAGATGTTGCTGGTGCATGGCGCTCCAGGGGAGAGCGGGGGGCCGGGAGAGCGTACTCAAGCCGAGTTTACATCCCTCCTCAATAAAGCCGACTTTGAACTACTTGAAACCCAGCGGCTGCGATCAATTGATGCAGTAGTTGCCGTTCGTAGATAGAGTGCTAGTGTGAAACTGTTCTAAGCATCCTCACCTGGTATCCCCTCAGGGTGCCAGATTTTGATACGCTTCTCCCGAAATGCTTTTTCTTCTTGATAAAGGTTTTCCAGTTCTATCACCTTGTCTTCAGAGATTCCCAACTTACCAGCCATCGTACGAATGGTGGCTTTTTCTCCATCGCTGTATTCACCATCAGCAGCGGAAGCCTGAATTGCTTCGTAAACAAGGACATAACGTCCTTGTTTGGCGAGTGGATCACTGAACACAAGTTTTTCTATGTCATCAGTAGAGCCGGTTCCGTTATAATTCTTCAGTTCATCAATTTGACTTTCACTCATCTCAGGATGATAAGTTGTGGCGTGGCCAATTACCCAATCCCGTTCTGCTTGTGTGAGTTCTCCATCCCCGTTGGCACACAGCAGAAGCGCCTTGTACCAAATTACAGACGTTTCAGGAGGGAGCGTCTTTGTGATCCCGTAACGTTCGGTCTTGATCCACGGTGCCGGTCCATACACTTCATACATTATTATTTTTCTCCTGTGCTCAACTGCCATTAAGTATACATAGGAATGCGATCTGATCCTTGAAATAGAGTGGCCGAAGCTATCGCTATAACCCTTGCCCAACAAAAATTTGATATTTTGCTTATTTTACAAATTATTTAGGATTGCTATAGGAAGTTTACAATCTGTTAATCTAAGCCAAAGGTTCACTATATAATAATTCAGCTATATGTGATCCATCAGCCACTAATAACTAGTAAGTAATAAAAAGTAATAATTATCTAAATTTCGTATATCTTTGGGAATAATCCGAATGGCAATAGGGGAATAATACGGATATAAAACCGTAACGTTATCCCAGGAAATTACCATGTCAAAAAAACTGATTAAATCCTTAGTCATTACTACGATAACTGCCTTGGGCATAGCCGCTAGTGCTATAGGTGCTGGTGCCCAGTTAGCGACATCTGACCAGGAGTTTATGTTTTTTGGAACCGTGGAAGGAGTCGGTTCATTTGTTAACGTAGAAATCGGAAGTCTAGAAATTTCTGAGAATCGATTGACCTCTAAGGTTGAGCAACCAGCTAGAAGTAACCTAATATTTAATTCTAACGTCACCGTCAGTATTGGGGAATTGATTCCCTTGAATGAGCGGTCTCGGAAACTTTTAGACCAAGCAATTCAGGTAGAGTATGGCATCTTAGGTCGTCCTGTGGGTGGCAGTCCAGATGCTGAAATTATTGAGATACTATCAAAAAATGGTCAAGTAGTTGATAATCGAAACCAATCCACAGTAGAAACTAATGAGTCTGTTAACTACGATCTTGTGGCTTCTTTGTCCATTGAATCTTTGAGACCACTGGTGGCTGGTGAATATCTCTATAAGTTTAATATTACTGTTTCTCCTAATTAGTTTTTAAAAGAAACAGTAATCAGATAAATTCGGAGCAGATAACAGGATAATGATCAATTAACAAAAAGATAATATCTGTGTTAATACTACCTTTTTTTATTGCAGAAGTAGGGAACTTTGGATTGCGGCAGGATTTGAGACACTAGTTTTGAACTTTTCCAAGAGGTCTGCTGATTGGCCTACTCTGAGTTTACCTACTCTGAGCAGTGGTGCTGCTGGGAACAGTCAGATTAATACTAAAAGGCAGGGTTTGTGAATTCTCTTCTTCCTCCCAAAGCAAGGTTCCAGTCAATTGGTATTGTCCAGCTGTCAATTGCTTGGCATCACTAGGATATCCGATAGAAATCTTCCGTTCCCCCCCAGCAATAACTGTCCATTCGTTTTGTTTGCCAGTGGTGACCGTAGTGTTTCCCTGTTTCAGAGTCCACTCCACCTTGGGACGTGCAGAGGCATTGCCACTGTTGCTAACCTGTAAGAGAATCTGCTTACTCTTGTGATCAAACCTCGCTTCCTCTACGGTCAACTTGGGAGAAATATCTCCATGACGTACATAAACAGTGACACCAACGCGAGGTACTATGCCCATACTTACAGCACCACGGTTATTCTGGGAATGTGCCAGATTTTCTGTGAAAATCACTGCCCGATATTCCCCTTTCTCCATACTAGGAGGAAAGCGGGAAATCATTCGGATGCGGCGAGTGACTCCTGGTTCTACTACCAACTCACGAGGGGAGAATTGTAGATAAGGGGTTAAATCATTAGAGCTAGATTCCAATGCTTCAAACCCATTTTCATCGTAGGTAAAAGGTGTCGCATAGACACGGGCTCGAAATGCCTTATTACTGCGATTGGTGACGTTGATGATACCTTTGGCTTGACCTCGTTCTGCTTCTTCTTCAATAACTAAAGGAGAAACTTGAACCTGAGCTTTAGCTAATCCTGGAAATAGCACCAGTGCAGATAAGGCGCAACTACCTAAATAGGATATTAAATGTTGATTGAGTTTAATCATTTCAAGGGAACAGGGAATCGGGAATCGGGAATTTAGAATTTAGAATTTAGAATTTAGAATTGGGAATCGGGAATCGGGAATCGGGAATTGGGAATCGGGAAATAGGTAAAATATGTGTATCTAATTAATATAAAAGTAAGCGTTTAGCTTATGCGGTACGTCCCAGGGTCGTTCGCACAGCGTGGCCAAAGGCCGAAGGCTGTGCCACGATAATTGAAGTGCCAAAGGCCAACGTCTGACAGCTGTTCACGTAGCGTGGCCTACGGCCAACGGCACGTCAAGTAGCACCATCTGTAGCGCATATGCTTACGATAATTTAGTAACCAGCGATATACTTTAATCTATTGTTGACTAAAATTATGGTAATAGCTATGGTTAAAATTACTGATTTTTATAGAGTATTATTTTTCAACAATCGTTATAAATACGGATATAGCAATCCTAATTTATTTGTAAGTAATCACACAAAAACAATTACGGATTTGACAAAATAAAACACCTGATTTTCTAAGCATTACCAAAAATAGGAATAAGTAATTTATTTTGTAATGATACTTAAAGAATACTTACCTTAAAATCGTCCTGAGTGCTAAGTACTGATAAATTAAGCCACGATCACAGAATATTCAAGTTCAATCCTGACTTAGGCAACAAAACCAGGAAAAGGTTGATATGGAATCCCTTTGCTCTGACACCTATGCCAGCATGATAGTAACGGACATTGCCTCAAATCAAGAAATTTCCAGTTGGAATCGGCAAACCTATCAACGTTTGAAACTCGCTTTGAGCATTGGTCTGCGCCGCCAGCTTTTTTTGGCAGTGTGTGATGACCTGAATCTGCGCAACCAGCTAGCAGATCAACTATACCGGGAGTTAGGCTTATGTGCAGCAAACGGGTCAATGAACCACCAAGGTTACCCAAAGTTGATCAGCCTGAATTTAAATCTGAGCGAACCCAATCCCTTAGCTCAGATTAGTCAATGGTTAACTGACCATGAGGAATCTTACACTTCTGAAAGTATACCGGGATTTCAAATTCTGGGTATAGAAAACTTAACACGGCAACCCGCAGCACTGCAACGATTGTTTCTCAGGCATTTACAGTCGATTGGGAATAATCTCAGCTACTGGGAACTGACTTTCTTGCTCTGGTTGCCACGACCTTGGTTTTATTCCATTCAGCAGTCCGTACCAGAATTTTGGCAACAGCACACTGGTTTCTTTGAGTTTGAAGGAGAACCAACACCCCTATCCCAACGGGTGACTGATACAGCACAGGCTTCTTACAAATTACCCCCTTCAACAACAGTAATCGATCCTGGTCAGGAAGATGTGGATAAATTACCAGGACAAGACGATGTGTTGACAGTTGAAAGTTTTAATGTTGAAGCTTCAAACGATAATTTTCAATCAAAGAATGTGCGACTTGAAAATCACAGTGAAACACCAGAAGATAACTTACAACTAAACAACCTGCCACCGGCAACTGAAACTGAAACACCACAAGATAACTGGGAACCAAACAACCTGCCACCTGGAACTCAAAAACCATCTACAGGCCAAACCTATCTTGAATTGGGCAATCATTATCGCTACCTGATTGAACAAGGAGATGCCTCTGAGGAAAACTTAGTGATCGCAATCCAGGCTTATGAGCAGGCGCTGCAATGGTCAAAATTCACACCCATCGAAGAATCCGCTATCCTCAATGATGTGGGAAATTTCTACTGGATGCTATCTCGTTGTCCGAACAATGACAACCTGATGGTCTCTTATTTGGAGCAAGCCATTAAATGCTATCAAGTAGCACTAAGTGACTTTTTAGCGGAACAATCTCCGGAAATTTTTAGCATGATACAGAATAATTTGGGAACAGCTTATGGAGAGTTAGCCCAGTACCAAGATTTAGCTAAAAACCTGGAAAATTCTATTCGCGCCTATGAAGACGCTTTGCGCTATGGCGGTGCTGACCATGACTTGGTTAAATATGCTTCAACCCAGAATAATTTAGGAACGGCTTACTGGAATCTAGCGCAATATCAATCACCAGTGCCTAATTTAAAGAAAGCGATCGCAGCCTACCAAGAAGCAATCTCTCATCATGACACCACAGCCAATCCTCAGAATTGGGCAATGATTCAAAATAACTTGGGTACGACTTACTGGAGTCTTGCCCAGCACGAACAACCAACAGTCTGCTTGAAGCTAGCCATATTTGCCTATCAAGATGCTCTCAAATACCGGAAACCGGAGGTTGACCCAGCTGGCTGTGCTGCGACCCAGAATAACCTAGGTACCGCCTACTGGCACTTAGGCGACCAGTTAAAGGAGGAATATGGGGCAAGAGCAGAATACCTTAAGAAGTGTATGAGAGCTTATGAAAATGCTCTTGCGATCGCAGGACATCAACCACACCCCTCTGACCAAGTTTCTAACCAGAACAGATCACCTGTACCAGTTAACTTTGATATTATAGCTACCTACAACAACTTGGGGCTAGTGAATTTCCAGCTAGCCACACAGGCACAATTTTCGTTAACCAAAGGGTCTAAGTTAACTCATTTAGAAGCTGCCCTACACCAACATGTGCAAGCTTGTATGGGTACAGTTGATCAACCCGAAACCTACCAAATTTCTCTGAACTACCTGATCCACACCATTCGGGCATTCTCTCAGGAAAATGGTCCTGCGGGACAAAGCTTTGCCCTTTCTAAAGTTCCAGGTCAGCTATTACCAGAAATTTTGCCTCGCCTATAGGATTTTTCTCTGGGTTGTAAACACAGGAATTGGGGCAATAGGCAATAGGCATGCTAGCAATAGGCATGCTAGCAATAGGGGAAAGATCTCCTCAGTTTTATTGTCCAATAAAAAAAGACCATACAGGTTTACATCTCAAAAATTTCTTCTTCTAAAAAGATAGTTCACCATCTTCATCATATTTTAACTGTTGGGGCTTGTTCTGAATCTTTCTAGAAAAGGGTTTTGGATCAGATTGATTTTCGGCTACTGATGATTCGGGTTGCTCTTGGTGAAAGGTAGCCTGAGTATCCTTGACAAACGACTCTACTAATGGCTCTTTGGGCATGACTTCATTATTACTCAGCTCATCATTTAAATCAATAATTTCTCCGCCAAAACAATCTTTAATTTTACCTAAAGCTTGCTCTATTTGATCAGCATTCAAGTCTAAGTCAGAGAAATCATCGGCTGGGCTGGATAATGCTGGGCTGGATAATGCTGGGCTGGATAATGCTGGGCTGGATAATACAGTCTCCGCTGCTTCAGATGTTTCAGAATTGCTAGGAGGGGCAAGGTTTTCTGGCTGGGATGGTTGGGGGGATGGGTTTACCGCTGGCTTTGAAGAGTCACTGGTGCTAGGTGGCACAACTAGTTTGGCCTCGGTTGAATCTCCTTTTGAATCCCTCTTGCTGTTTGAAGATTCCTGTGGTGCTTCTGGGGTAGTGATTGGTGCAGGTAATTTCTGAGTTGGTACTGCTGATAGGGTCACTCTTGATTGAGGAGCGGTCTGGGTGGGGAGTGCTCCTACTAGTTGAAAATTAACTTTCACATGACCTGGATGGACTTTGGCAAATGCTTTTTGAATTTGGGGCAACATTCCTTGTATGAGCTTTTGTACACCCTTCTTTTTGATGCCAATAGATGCCTCTCGGCCATTGAACGCTAATAAACAGCCGTTGCTACGCAGTATTTCTCTAGAGCCATCCAGTTCAATATTATGAATGACCTGTTGCCAAACCTGCTCGATTTCGTAGGGCTGGTTGTTAACCTCGCTATCTCGTTTAACCCTAGCGCTATTGTTAATTTCCTGATTCGGTGTTGAGGTTGTAACTAGATCAGGGCTTTTGGGTATGCCATTGCTAGAGGTGTCCGGCTGTGGTTGAGACCCTAAGCTTTCTGAAGGCTTAGGCTGGTCAGTTTGCTGCTGAGTATTGGGCTTGTGAGCTGGTTGATTTTTTGGATGCTTTGGTGTATGTGTAGTCTGATCTGGGGCAGAGGTTGGTTGATTGTATGACTCTTTTCTGGGCTGATGTCTCGTAACTGGTGCTAGGTTAGGCTGCTGCCTAGGTTTAACTGAAGCTGCTGAGGGTTTGACTGATGGATTTTTAGGGAATAACTGTGAGGTTTCTAGGGATTGAGAGGCAAGAGCCCCTGGCAATAACCCCATTAGGGTGACTTCTAACCACAGACGGGGCTGAGTAGTATTTTTGATCTGAATTTCACTGTCTTTTAGTTTCTGCTGACTACGTAAAATACTCTCCACATCCAGCTGTTTAGCTAACTCACACAGCTTCTGCCAGGTGGGCAGGGTGATGGTTGATAAATTATGACGATCCCGAGCAGTTTTAGCAATCAACAAATCTCGGTAGAAACTAGTGAGATTTTGTAGGATAACTAGGGGTTCTCGACCTCTATCGATCAGATAGCCACACTGTTCTAGTACTGCTACCGGTTCAGAAGATGCGATCGCGTTTAGCAATGCCAGCAAGTCTTGTTCAGGTACTGCCCCTACTAAATCCCAAACCCGCTCTACTGTGACCTGTTCATCTAACAAACTCAGTTGATCTAGCAAACTTTCTGCATCCCGGAGCCCCCCTTGAGCCACTTGTGCCACTAAGGTTAAGGCATCTGGTGTAATAGTTATATTTTCCTTAACTGCAATAGCCTTCAGATGAGACACCATTGCTTCTAGGGGAATGCGGCGAAAATCAAAGCGTTGGCAGCGGGAAATAATGGTGGGTAATACCCGTTGAGGGTCTGTGGTAGCCAAGATAAAGACTACCCGCTCCGGCGGTTCTTCCAGGGTTTTGAGAAGGGAGTTGAAGGCTGCGGTACTAAGCATATGGCATTCATCGATCACATACACTTTGTAGCGGCACTGAACTGGGGCAAATTGTGCCCGTTCAATGATTTCTCTGATATTATCTACACCGGTATGACTAGCTGCATCCATCTCAGTCACATCCAAAGATAAACCACCAGCGATCTCACGGCAGACGTGACATTCCCCACAAGGAAATGGAGTTGGCAAATGACTCTTGAGACAGTTGAGAGATTTAGCTAAAATCCGTGCCGAAGAGGTTTTGCCGGTACCTCTAGGGCCGGTAAACAAATAGGCAGGGGCAATGCGCTCACTCTCAATGGCATTGGTTAGGGTTTTTGCGATCGCATCTTGCCCCACTAAATCCGCAAATCTCTGGGGACGATATTTGTGATGTAGGGGTTCGTAGCTCACGACTTTATGCTGTGGGGGGCTTACCAGATTGCTCTAGTAGTCTTTGACTAATAGTGTTTTAATTTTAGGCAAGACAGATGGGGGTCTTGTTAGGGATTGCTGGAGACAGGGGTTTGTTCAACCTTTATATTCGGTGGTAATCTTTCACCAAAGATAGTAACAGGGATATCAGACTCCTATACTACTGATGGGTTACTTTACCTAAACTATATAATCGAGCATTTCTACCTCATCGATATATATCTTCTGTTTTAATTATGGAATCAGCTATTTCTTCTTCTGTTAGTACAACTGACGAATTACCCCGCGAGGTGAGAGTTGCTCAACTGCGTAATCTGGTAGAAACTCTACACATCGCGGATGAAATTGCCAGCCAAGGCTACCTGATTAGTAGTTCTGAACTGGCGGATTTAATGGATGTCAACGCCAGCGCTGTCACTAGTCGTGGTAACCACTGGTCTTGGCGCAACTGGGTTGTGTCCAGGGTCAGGCGTGAAGGTAATCAAATTCTGTGGCAGTTAGAACGGGTAGACAAAGGGAATATAATGGATGAAGACTAAACCTTAAAAGACTAAGCGCTAGATAAGGGCGTGCCTATACTACGTTGAGACTATGTTGGTAAGCAGTCAGCGGTCAGCGGTCAAGTTATTTGATTCAAAAGCTGTTCGCACCTCAAGTAGGTTGGCAAAAGGCTCTTGCCTGATAGCTGATACGGGACACGCTGAATGCTTACATATGTTGATTGTTGACCCAAGACCCGACCCTTAACGATTAACACTCAACACTCAACCGTACCACTGGTGGAGTTAACTCTATTAACACAACTTGAGGTGCGGCCCGAAAGCACCCCGCGTCGGCGGCGAAAGCCGATAGGTGCGACCCAAGGCCGAACCCGGCGTTGGGTCGCACAAAGAGCGAATTTAATTCTTAATGGTCAGAGCGCACCTAATATTACTTATATGTCTATGTCTTATCACAACTGGGATGATAGGAAAATAGCTAATATATTGGCAGTAACCCTAGTCTTGCAAATGTAGGTTACAGCGCAAGAACATGGGTCAAACAGAGCGAGCAGCTTCATGGCATCCGTACCCAAAATGACTTCACCTGTCTCGGAAAACCCGAAGAACTTGATCCGCCCATTTCAATACCATGATTTGGCAGCAATAGAGAAGCTAGTGCAACAGACAACAGATGGGAAGAGTAGGATCTGCCCATCTGTTGACCCACAGCCACTTAAACACGTTAGAGGCTGGTATTGGTTGCTGAAGTTTTTGAGTTGGTTTCCCAACCCCTATCAGTACAGCTTTTGTATCTATGTGGCTGAGCAACTCCAAAAGCTGCGCGGACTGATCAAAATTTCCCCATTTAATCACACCCGTAGTACTTGGCGGGTGGAGCAGGTGTTAGTTGATGCCAACACTCCTATAGTTAGTAACACCCTGGCAAATAGAGACATTGGCTCGGCTCTGTTGCGCCATTGTTTTGAAAAAATTTGGCAAGCGCGAACTTGGTTATTGGAAGTCAATATCAATCATAAAAGTTCACTGGCTCTGTATCGGCAAAATGGATTCCAACCCCTAGCTCAGATGACCTACTGGGTGATTGAGCCAACACTGCTGGAAAAATTGGCGGTTCGTGAACCAGATTTGCCGAACCTGTTGCCTGTCAGTAACGCAGATGCTCAGTTGCTCTATCAGCTGGATACGGCATCAATGCCACCAATAGTGCGTAAGGTTTTTGACCGCCATATCCAGGATTTTCAAACCAGTATGTCACGGAAAATCATTGATTCACTGTGCCAGTGGCTAAATCATACTGAAGTGATCAGTGCCTATGTATTTGAACCACAGCGTAAAGTCGCCGTTGGCTATTTTCGGCTGCGACTGTGCCATGATGGTAACCGTACCAACTCAGCTGAGTTAACAGTTCATCCAGCCTACAATTACCTATATCCAGAGTTACTGTGTCAAATAGCACGAATTGCCAAAAAACTGCCTTCCCAATCCCTACATCTGGCAACGGCTGACTATCAAGCTGAGCATGAAGAGTATCTAGCTCAGCTGGGAGCAGAACGGATTGAGCATACTCTGCTGATGTCCCGTTCTGTCTGGCATAAGTTGCGGGAAACCAAGTCTGTTACTTTTGAGTTATCGGATGTGCTTCAGGGGCTACAGCCAGCCCGAACCCCAATCCCCAGCCGCATATCCTGGTCACAATCCCCATCGAAGAAACACCGTGCTAAGGGGAAAAAGGTCTCTATTGGGGTTTCCCAGTCTAAGAGTGTAGTCTCTCAAGAGGAGAAGGTGTCGGTTAAATCTTCACCACAGAAGTAGTTAGAGATTCCAAGTTGGGTTATAGCTAATGTAAGAAAGCTTCATACCTAATGTGCCATTTCCAAAATTAGCTCTGTGACTGTAAATTTATAAGATAGGAGCTTAAGTTATGGAAAGAATTTCAGCACTGGGATTGGATTTGGGAAGCAAACGTATTGGTGTGGCCGGTTGTGATGGGACGGGTTTGATTGCTACTGGTTTAACTACCATTGAGCGTACCTCCTTTCAACAGGATGTTGACCAACTGCGAGAGTTAGTTGAAACCAGAGAAGTGCAGGTACTAGTGGTAGGTTTGCCTTATTCGATGAATGGGACTCTGGGTTTCCAGGCACGAAAGGTGCAAAAATTGGCGAGGCGATTAGCAGCAGCACTCCAGCTGCCCCTAGAGTATATCGATGAACGGCTTACCTCTTGGGAGGCTGAATCGCGACTTAAGGCGAGTAAGCGATCGCTTACCCAAAATAAAGGACTGATTGACCGTCACGCTGCTGCTATTATCCTACAACAGTGGTTAGATAGGCGGCGCTCAGCTAACCATCAGAATCCCCCAGCCTCGGGGAATTGAATCCCTTCTTGATGGTGATAGAATAGAAAACTGTTGACTTATACTAATTAAACTTTATCGATGAGTCTAACTCAAGAACGTAAAACTGAAATTATTAATGGCTACCAGGTCCATGAAACTGACACTGGTTCGGCAGAGGTGCAAGTGGCTATCCTGACTGAGCGTATCAATACATTGAGTCTCCATCTACAAAGCCACAAAAAAGATTACTCCTCTAGACGGGGATTGTTAAAGATGATCGGTCGCCGCAAGCGCTTACTTAGCTATATTCGTCAAGACGATCAACAACGGTATAAAAACTTGATTGAGCGCTTAGGTATTCGGGGTTAGACCCTAGTTTAACAGACCCTAGTGGAAAAAAGTTTATGTCTACTGAACCATCACGGGAGCGATTGCCTTTTGAACCACGTCAAAAGCGCAAAAAGAACCCTAAAGCCCAAAATTCATCAACAAATCCCCAAACTACTCCTAAGGAAAAACCTAGTCAAACTACTCTCAAGCAAGAGAAGAAGCAACAGAAGAAGCAAGATAAGCCAAGGGCTGCGTCAAACGAATCAATGGCAATCCCCGATGTGGTCAGTAAACGGATGGTGCGTCGGATGGCTCTAATGTGTGGTATTCCCAGTTTCTTAGGGATAGCTACATTTGTGGTTAGCTATTTATTGATCACACAGGTTGGGGTAGAGTTACCCCATGTGGCAGTGATTCTGGTGAGTATGGGATGCTTTGGTCTAGGTGTGTTGGGGTTGAGCTATGGTGTTCTTTCTGCTTCGTGGGAGGAAGATATACCAGGAACCTTTTTTGGTTGGCAAGAGTTCACCACTAACCTAGGCAGATTGACATCAGCATGGCGTGCTGCTAAGACAAAAAGTTAACCCTTTAGGGATCCTATGGTCTCAGTTTGGGTATAAGGTTACCAGGTAGGAAGCACTTTTGGGCTTCCTAAGTAACCTGGGTAAGTGATTTGTTATGGAAATAAACTAATTAATAGATTAATTGTCATAGTTTTGGGTTCTTCCGCCTAAATCAAAGATTTTAGACAGGGAATTCCCTCAAAATTTTGCTTAAAACAGATATCGCGACTAGTTAAACATTAATATAAGCCAAAAAGGCATATATAGAGCCAGAAATTGTTCTATAGAATAATAAAGCACTATGTTAACAGCAAAGGGTAGGAAATCGACCATCTCCGACCCACATTCCCAGACTGGGGCTAAAATCCCTAAGCTGTTAAGAATCTAGTTGTATTACACACTCTAAGGGAAATCTTGAGTTTCAGCCTTAGAATTATCTTTGTTTACATGTACAACCAATTAATCGGCTCTTAGTCGGCTCGTTTTTCATCCCCGGTCATTAGAAGCGGGGTTTATAAACTCACGAGGATTTTTTTTATGATAGTAGTCATGAAGGTAGGCTCTCCAGAAGTCGAGGTTACTCGCCTTAGCCAGGAACTTAGTCAATGGGGGCTGACTCCAGAAAAAATTGTTGGTAAGCATAAAGTGGTGTTGGGTCTCGTCGGTGACACCGCTTCTTTAGACCCCCTGCAAATTCAGGAAATTAGTCCGTGGATAGAACAGGTACTGCGGGTAGAGCAACCGTTTAAACGGGCTAGCCGTGAGTATCGTCACGGGGAAGCCAGTGAGGTACTAGTGCCAACGCCGAATGGGCCAGTGGTCTTCGGTGAACACCATCCCTTGGTGATTGTTGCTGGTCCGTGCTCCGTGGAAAACGAGGAGATGATCGTGGAAACAGCACGCAGGGTTAAGGCATCAGGAGCTAAGTTCTTGCGGGGAGGTGCCTACAAACCCCGGACATCCCCCTATTCCTTCCAGGGTCATGGGGAAAGTGCGTTGGATTTGCTAGCCAAAGCACGGGAAGCAACTGGCTTGGGCATCATTACCGAAGTGATGGACACGGCTGATGTGGATAAAATTGGTACGGTAGCAGATGTTCTGCAAGTTGGTGCCCGTAATATGCAGAATTTCGCCCTACTGAAAAAAGTGGGGGCTCAAGATAAGCCAGTACTCCTGAAGCGGGGCATGTCAGCAACTATTGATGAGTGGTTGATGGCTGCTGAATATATCCTAGCAGCGGGCAATTCTAATGTGATTCTTTGTGAACGGGGCATTCGGACTTTTGACCGTAAATACAGCCGGAATACCCTAGATCTTTCAGTACTGCCAGTATTACGACTCCTAACTCACTTGCCGATTATGATTGACCCCAGTCACGGCACAGGGAAGTCTGATTATGTTCCAGCTATGGCAAAAGCTGCGATCGCAGCTGGAACTGACTCGTTGATGATCGAAGTTCACCCCAACCCCGCTAAAGCCCTGTCTGATGGACCACAATCTTTGACACCGGAGGGGTTTGACGAGTTGGTGAAAGAAATGGCGGTCATTGGTGAAGCCGTAGGGCGTTGGCCTCAATCTGCTGTGGCTCTTGCTACTCATTAGTAGTTAGTTTTTAACTATGACCTGAGTTCGACATAACCAACTTAATCCAGAACTCAGGTTAATTAAGACTAAAAACTAAGAACTAATCAAACAAAGACTCTGTGTTCTAGACAAGGCATCTGTTGGCGGACTTGTTGGAGGCGGTTTGGGTCAATTTCTGCGATCGCAACTCCTGGTGTGTCTCCAGCATCTGCCAAGATTACCCCCCAAGGGTCCACTATCATCGCATGACCATGGGTGTAGCGCATGGCATAGTGACGCCCAGTTTGGGCTGGGGCAATCACATAGCAGGTGTTTTCTATGGCTCTAGCTTGGAGCAGAACTTGCCAATGGTCTTTGCCAGTGTAGGCGGTGAAGGCAGCAGGCACAAACAATACATCCGCTCCATTCTGGGATAAGTGTCGGTAGAGTTCCGAAAATCGCACATCATAACACACAGAGAGTCCCAAATTGCCGAATTCTGGGGACGGGTAGACCTTGGGTAGTTCAGTTCCAGCCTTAACTGTCTCTGATTCTCGATAGGTATTCCCATCAGGGAGGTTAACATCAAATAGATGAGCTTTATGGTAGCGAGCTAGTTCATTGCCACTCGAACCGATGAGTAGGGCAGTATTGTAGACTTTACTACTACCCACTGGTACCGGAAAGCCACCACCAAGGATGGTGACCTGAAACCGTTGCGCCATAGTTTGGAGGAATTGTTCACTTCGCTCTGCGATCGCATCAGCGTGGGTAATTTTGTCTTCCTCTGTACCAAGAAAAGAAAAGTTTTCTGGTAAGCTAATCAACTCAGCACCACGACGCACGGCTAGGTCGATCAGTTCTTCTGCCTGAACTAGGTTTTGTTCTAGGTCAGGGGAGCTAGTCATTTGAATGGCAGCTGCAAGATAGCACTTCATTATGATTCAACGGTAGAGTTCTCAATATAGACAGATATTAAATCTATTTTCTATATTTTCCCCAGAATGCCCCAAACCAAATTCAAAAAATTTAATCACTGTCAGACTTACCGTCCCAAGACAAGCACTGGACAATGGGCAAATCGAACGACTCGCTCAGCTACTGACCCCAAGACAAATCGTTTCAGACCGGTGTAGCCATGAGATGGGATCACAATCAGATCAATGGCTTGTTCCCTGGCGTAGTCGATGATGTTTGAGGCAGGATTTCCGATGGTGATGTGGACATGGATTCCTTCGTATTGAGGTTCCTTGAATCTGTCAGAAAGTACCTTTTCCACATGGGATTTACGGGTATGGCTATCTACTGTACGCCACATCACTCCCGGTTCACTAGGGTTGAGAGGGGGTAAGACATGGATAACGTATATATGAGATGCATCCTTGACAAAGTCTATAGTTTTTTCTAAAGCCTCAAAAGAGGTTTCAGAAAAATCAATGGGTACAAGTACACGGTCAGTTGCAAATAAGCTCATAGATTATTGACTCCTATGGCTTGTTTAAAAATATTATAAATACTAATCTTCTAGGAAGATTGAGTTACGGGAACTATTTTTCCAGCATTCAAGCGGTCCATATAGTCTTTAAGTTCAGTGGCTACTTTGCTACAGAGTAAGTAGGCACCGAAAAGATTAGGTAAACCCATAGAAAAAAGCATACTATCACTGAAATTAATGACTGCTTCTGGGTTAGCCACAGCTCCAATAAAGATGGTGATCAAAAATAATATTTTGTAGACAATCAACGTTCTCGAACCAAACAAATAATCCCAACAGATTTCACCGTAGTAACTCCATGAAATCATGGTAGAGAAAGCAAAAAAGAACACAGATATGGCAAGGAGGATGGGAAACCAACTAATTACAGTACCAAAAGCAGCAGCGGTCATTTCGGCACCACCGAACTCAGCAAACTCAGAATTTTTGTATACTCCAGTGATGACTATTACTAAAGAAGTCATATTGCAGATGACCACAGTAACAATAAAGGGTTCGAGTAGGGCTATAATGCCTTCCCGCACTGGTTCCTCAGTCCTGGCAGCAGCGTGAGCAATGGCAGATGTACCAATACCTGCCTCATTAGTAAAGGTTGAACGCCTTAATCCCTGTACTAACACCCCAATCAAACCTCCCTCAACGGCTTGGGGAGAGAAGGCTTCTGTCACAATAGTTTCGATTGCAGATGGGATGCTGGAAAAATTGACAATCAGAATCCAGAGGGATGTCAAAATGTAGATCCCACACATGACGGGTACGATGGTACCAGCCACTAAGCCAATACGTTGAATGCCACCAATAATCACCAATGTCACTAGGCCAACCATGATTAAGCCATAAAGCCAGCCTCGATTCATCAGCCAGGGGACTACGCTGGCCATTACTTCAAAGGATTGGTTAGCTTGAAACATGCTCGAACCACCAAATGACCCAGCAATGGCAAAGATGCAAAATAGGAGGCTGACAATTTTGCCGAGTTTTTGATATCCCATTTCGGCTAAACCAGCCGAGAGGTAATACATTGGACCACCAGCTATAGTTCCGTCTGGTCTGACCACTCGATATTTTTGAGCCAGGGTACATTCTACAAATTTACTGCTCATGGCCAATAACCCCGCAAGGGTCATCCAGAACGCAGCTCCTGGTCCTCCGATACTGATGGCAAAGGCAACACCGCCAATGCTACCGAGTCCAACACCAGCGGATAGCGCAGTTGATAGAGCTTGAAAGGAAGAGATTTCACCGTTTTGGTTGGGTTGCTCGTATTTGCCTAAGGCTATGTCAATGGCGTGTCGAAATCCCCAGATGTTGATGAAGTTCATCCGGAAGGTGAAGAATAGGCTACCACAGACTAGCCACAAGACAATCAGTGGCATACCACCGATGCTGAAGAAGAGTACATTGGATATGCCAGTCAAGATTTGGTTAACAATACCGGTGAGGTTAGTTAGAACCGAGTTGTTTGCTGCTACAGCTAAAGTGGGTAAATTGAAAAAAATATGATCTAGTGTCAACGTCTTTTAGCAATACTTCTTTACAAATTTACCAGGACTGACCAAAAACTGGGCAGCAAATCTACTAGTAGGGTCACCCTAATGGTAGATTTGCTGTCATGATTCAGGGGTATGGTGTTGACAAAGACTAACAAATAAAACATAATAGTAGATTACGTGTCGATTCCTGCTCGGATCAGGTGAAGGCATACCAAAAGCTGGCACAAGCACGAAATCCTATCCATCGGAACAAACACTAACCAGCTACCTGTACGGCAACTCTAGAAAAACAAATCCATGACCTACGCAATTATCGAAACTGGTGGCAAGCAACTGCGAGTAGAACCTGGTCGCTTTTACGACATCGAATTACTCCACGTTGAACCAGAGCAAAATGTCACCATCGACAAAGTCCTGTTCGTTAATCATGATGGTGAAATCAGCATCGGTCAGCCCTTAGTTGAAGGAGCAACCGTACAAGGAACGGTGATGCGACACTTTCGCGATCGCAAAATCATCGTCTACAAAATGCAGCCCAAGAAGAAAACCCGCAAGAAGCGGGGACACAGACAGGAAAAAACCCGTCTGATGATTGATGCTATTAGTATGAATGGTTCTGTGCTCGCCTCGGTTTCCAAAGCAGAGGAAGCACCAGTCTCAGCAGAAACTGCCCCTGAAGCACCAGCCACTGAAGCACCAGCAACTCAGGAAACGGCTGAAACTGCTCCGGAATAGTTCATCCCTCAGACCTGTGGATAGGGCAAAATTCCCTCAAAATTCCCGTAAAAACACTGAAATATAAAGGAACATTATGGCTCATAAGAAAGGAACAGGAAGTACTCGTAACGGTCGTGACTCTAATTCCAAACGCCTAGGGGTCAAGCGCTACGGTGGTCAGTTTGTCAAGGCTGGCAACATCTTGGTACGTCAGCGAGGTACTAAGTTTCATCCTGGTACCAATGTTGGTCGTGGCGGTGATGACACTCTATTTGCCAAGGCTGATGGCATAGTGACTTTTGAAAGAAGGGGTAAAAGCCAAAAAAAAGTCAGCGTTTACCCGGTTGAAACCGAAGCATCAGCTTAGATACAACGGTTTATAGTTGAGACTGAAATCCCTCCATCAGCAGTTGGCTGCTGTTGATGGTAACTGATGAGGCACCCCCTCGGGGGTGCTTTTCTGTCTGGCAAATACAAAAGGTAATGGGTAATGGGTAATGGGTAATCGTTAACTACCAATTACCCATTACCCAATAAGGGATATGATATAGCACTACCCATTAAAGTTAGGACATTGATATAAGCTGAAACGCTTGTTAGAGTCGATGCCTGGTATTACTCAGGGCACCTCTCCTTCAAATCTGGGC
>NZ_CEYLVT010000039.1:38658-42850 GCF_982860115.1 Moorena sp. | reverse complement strand
TGCGTAGAACTGGCATCTTGCGTAGAACTGGCATCTTGCCAGTTTCAATATATTTCCTTGCGGGCAGGATGCCCACTCTACTCCTATTCATTACTTGACTGACGCAACGCCAAGCTTTGAGCAGCAGTATGTAGTTTTCAGCAATTCTAATTACCGAATTCTACCTCGTTCTTGTCTTAAACCAGCAATCAACTTGGTAGACAAGGGGATTGCTTTATCTATCTGTGTCTTTTTAAACTAAAAGTTCAGCGAGCGGTGTTTTAAGTTAAGACTGATGACAGGAAAAACTTGGCTATATTAACCCCTCGTTGGCTAAATTGCAACGATAGGTTCCAATGGTGAATAGGAAACATAGAGGGAATTGATGATGAGCCAAGATTTACCAAAGCCAGGGAAACTTAAGCTGCTTGTGGTTGATGACCACGAATTGATGCTGGGTGGAATAATCGACACCCTACGACGGAAGTATCCAGAAGCGGAAGCAGAAATCTTAACAGCTAAAACGTTCGAGAGTGCTCTAGAACAACTGGAACGATTTCCGCTTGACCTCGTTATTGTAGATCTTTCCATTCCAGAAGCCTCTGAGAAGACAGCTAAATCTGAGAATACAGCTAAAATCGACACGGGTATTAAACTCTTGCAGACAGTGATGAAGCAATACCCCAACCTCAATCTTGTGGTGTTAAGTACTTACCTCAAAGCCCTGGTGCGGATTAAGGATGAGATTGACGAGCACAAAGGGGGTTTCACGGTGGTAGATAAAGGTTTCTCCGGTCAGGTTATGTTAACCAGAGTTGACTGGGCATTGCAGAGATTAACCCATACAAAAGATCTAAATATGCTCGAAGGAGAAGTCAAACCAGAGTGGCTGGAGGTACTCACCCTAGCATTTCATGAGGAATTGCAAGATAGGGCAATTGCTGAGCGTATGCATAAAAGTGAACGAACTGTGGTTCACTACTGGACGAAAATTCGAGATGTTCTAGGTGTTTATCCTGAAGACGGGAAGAATCTCCGCATTCAAACCGAGATGCGAGCCAGAGAAGAAGGGTTTATTGATTGATAAATTAAGCAAGGAAAAAACCTGTTGTTGCGACGTATTTGGCCAAAAATAATAAACAAAATTGCCACCTGGCGTGGAGGAGAATTGCCAGGAATTGCAGTGATTGGACTGGTAATATTAGCCCGTCTCAATGGGTCGCTTCAATTTAGTGAGTGGATCACCCTCGATACTTTTCTGCGCCTGCGTCCTTCTGAACCTATGGATGAACGGGTTGTTATTGTTGGCATTGATGAAGAGGATATCCAGGATGTAGGAACCTATCCCATACCGGATCAAGACATTGCAAGGCTGCTCCGGAAATTGCAAACCTACAAACCCAGAGCAATTGGTCTTGATATTGTTCGGGATCTACCAGTTGAGCCAGGTCACGAGCAACTGGTTGAAACCTTTGAGGATATCAAGACTCTCATTGCTATTGAGAAAGTATTACCCACTAAAATTAACCCACCACCCGGATTTCCGCCAGAACGGATTGGTTTCTCAGATGTTATTCCAGATCAAGATAGCAACGTCAGGCGCAGTATTCTTGGGATGTATAGGGATGAAACTAGGAAAGAATATGTATTCTCCCTGTCTTTACTGCTGGCGAAAGCTTATTTGGGTGCTGAGAGGGAAAAGATTGAACTTGAAAATGGCATTCACGATCCCCATACTATGCGCTTTGGTGAGACTGAGCTACCTCGCTTTTTGAGCAATTCCGGTGGATATGTGGGAACTGATCACTTTGGAGTTCAAGTGCTGCTCAATTTTCGGAGTGGTCGCAAACTGTTTAGAACCTTATCTGTGAGGGATATCGAAACAGGGCAATTTAATTCAAGTTGGATTCGCGATCGCATTGTGATTGTTGGAGTCACTACTCCCAGCATCAAAGACACTGTCAATACCACTGCCATCAAGGCTTTGAACCCTCCTGGAGAAATCTATGGGGTGGAATTTCATGCCCATGCTACTAGTCAAATTCTCAGTGCCGTTCTGGATCAGCGATCGCTTTTAAGAACTTGGTCAGATCCCTGGGAATATCTATGGATTTTAGGTTGGGGTTTTTTGGCCATGGGTCTTGGTCGGCTGACTCAATCCCCATTTAAAAATCTGTTTGTTGTTGGGATTACCAGCTTCGGACTAGTTGGAGTTGGTTATGTGTTCCTAGTTTGGGGCTGGTGGATTCCAGTAGCACCAGCGTTGTTAATTTTAGTCATAAATAGTTTACTATTTCCTGCTTTCTATCACTATGACCAGGCTTTGAGGTCTCAGATCAATGTGCGCCAACGGACTATCGAGGAAACATTTAATGTCATTCATAATGGTCCAATGCAAACACTAGCCTACACTATTACGCGCATTAAAAAACACGATTTGCCACAAGACGAATTGCTGTTGAAACTTAAAACTATCAAGGATGACATATGGGAGATTTCAGAATACCTCAAACAAGAAACTCTGACTAAAGAAGAAACTATCCGTCTAGGAAGTAACCTAAAAGTGTCATTGAAGCTTCCAATCCATAAGCTTTTCTATGAAGTCTGTAGAGATACGCTGGAACGGAATCTTCCTAGTTTTAATACCCTCAAGCTTAAAGTTATTAAATTTGAGCCGATACCGGAACAATATTTAACTATTGAGCAAAAGCGAGAACTCTGTCTGTTTCTGGAAGAAGCTTTGTACAATGTCGGGAAACATGCTAAAGGAGTAACTCGTATTACTGCCATTGGTAAACTCAATGATGAATGGTACACTCTGAGTGTTAAAGATAATGGCTCTGGTATCTGTTCATCCTCTGAAAACCAAGGAACAAAGCAAGCTAAAGCTCTGGCGGAACAACTAGGAGGAACATTTAAACGACAGCCTCTTTCTGCCCAAGGAACTCTGTGCGAGTTAACCTGGCCTCTAGCAGGTCGTAACTGGAGTTTTGCCAAAGTTAGCTATGGCTTGAAAACTCTTTTTTTGAAAGGTTTTAAATATATCAAAAAACTATAAAATAGACTTCTTGCAGAAGTCGGGAATCGGGAATCGGGAATCGGGAATCGGGAACAGCGGATCTGGGAATAAGCCCCTAAATAAATCTAAAGTAAATTTTCGTAGGGTGCGTTAGGGGTGGGATTGCCCTGATTTTCCGCCTCTTTGCCAGCGTTGAAATAGCCCACCCCGTAACGCACCACCGGCTCAAACTAAATAAATCTAAAGTCTCTCCAAATTTTCCTGACCAGAGGAACTTTTATGATTTCTTGATGCAGTCGCTCATGGAGAGCCCAATTCCCGATTCCCGATTCCCGATTCCCGATTCCCGATTCCCGATTCCCGATTCCCAATTCTAAATTCTAAATTCTAAATTCTAAATTCTAAATTCTAAATTCTAAATTTCCGATAAGTCTTAAAAATAAAAAAAATAGCCGTAGAAATAATATCCACGGCTATTTCAACTCCACAATAAGTTCCTTGAAATCGCTATGTCACTGAGTTCCCAAACGGAACTTGATGTGATTCGATCTGATTGACCAAAGGTCACGCTACGCCAACAAACCGGAACCTTTGCTAGGGGGGGAAACCCCCCCAGAAATTTAAGGTGTTACGGCAACAGCCAATACTTGGTTATTGTAGTCATCACTTCCCCGGGAACGTCGGTCGGCTCCAGAGGAGTCCATTCCGCAATCTCTGCATAGCCTAGTGAATAAAGCATTTGCATACTATAGATTACTGCTTCACGAGACCCTTTCAAGGTGTGCTGAGCAGGTTGTTTCTTGAAGTTTTGGCTAAATTTTCGTGACATGGATAAAAAAGTGAAATCATTGTGGTCATTTAATGATTATTGTAATGATTATATTTGACTTTGTCAAGGGTTTTTAGATTTTTTTTGGGGGGGTATTTTAGGATTAATAAAAAATCAGCGATATTCTGAAAGATACGCTATGCAAACGCTAATTTTAAACTAGTACAACGTTGTTAATAACTATGAGTTACACAGCGAGCATTTTGGTGGTGCGTTACGGGGCGGACTATCTCAACTCTGGCGCTTGATATGAAAAATCAGAGGCGTTGCTGAATTTAGGAATGAATAGGAGTAGAGTGGGCATCCTGCCCGCCCGAAAATATATTGAAACTGGCAAGATGCCAGTTCTACGCAAGATGCCAGTT
>NZ_CEYLVT010000039.1:0-38558 GCF_982860115.1 Moorena sp. | reverse complement strand
CTACACAAGATGCCAGTTCTACACAAGATGCCAGTTCTACACAAGATGCCAGTTCTACACAAGATGCCAGTTCCACGCAAGATGCCCATTCCAGAAAACTCTTAAAATCATTCCATTATTAAGCAACGCCAAATCAGAGGCTTTTGGTGGTGCGTTACGGGGCGGACTATCTCAACCCTGGCTACGAAGTTAAAAATAAGGGCAAGTCCGCCCCTAACGCACCCTACTACTGTTCCCTGTTCCCTGTTCCCTGTTCCCTAAAATCCCGAAATTGTGTATGTCATAGCTATAAGAATTGCTATATAAACGCGCTTAGCTTTGTAGTTTTCAGCAATTAAGATTACCAAACTAAGTTATCTATTGGTCTGATTTTATCAATCAAGTTGGTAGCAAGCATCCATGTCATGGTTACCCTATTCGTAGTATGGTTTCAATTAAATAAGCATCTACTCAATCAATATTATGATGGCTGAAATTGTGGGGCTTTTTAACAAACCCATTAACGTTAGAGTAGTAACTGGTTGTGTCTTGAGTTTAGCGCTGGTGGCAACTCCGGGAGTTGTAGCTAGAGCTGAGTATAAGCCTCCTCCTGATCAAAAAACTGCCGGTCAAGAGACCAAAACGAATTCGGGAACGACTAGGGGGTGTGATGGAGGAGATATACCGTTAACGGTTCTTGCTTCTCAAAATTATGTTGGGCAAACGACTTCTACCCATCCGACATTTGCTTGGTTTGTGCCTGACTCCAAATCCTTAAAGCTGACATTCACGATCTACAGTCGTGGCTCAGATGGTAACTTTACAGAAGTCCATAGCATGTCATTGCAGAGTTCACCAGGGATTATGACCCTATCCCCATTTCCACAAGGTGAACCAGGGCTCTTAGTGGGCAAAGACTATGTCTGGCAAGTTGTAATCCTTTGTGATCCTAGTTACCCATCAAGTGCTTTAGTAGACAGAGCACAAATAGAGGTTGTGGAGATGCCCCCAGATTTGCAAGACAAACTTGACAATGCAGTCGATAGCGCCGAAAAAGCAGATCTCTATGCTGAGGCTGGTTTCTGGTACAACGCACTAGATGAAGCCCTCAAACTGGCTGAAGAGTCGAAACTTGGAGTTGTGGCATCTGCTCTGTTGGAAGACCTGGCCAAGTGGGAAAAACCAAAACCATCACAAGACTTGACTGAAGAGGAGCGGGAATCGATTGAAAAACGGATGGGGTACTTGA
The DNA here is from genome assembly GCF_982860115.1 of Moorena sp. Lineage (NCBI taxonomy): Bacteria > Bacillati > Cyanobacteriota > Cyanophyceae > Coleofasciculales > Coleofasciculaceae > Moorena > Moorena sp. Next base: position 37,330 of record NZ_CEYLVT010000039.1, on the reverse strand, counting down.
TAAACATTGCTAACGTTGCCCGATAATCCAGTGAACCCCGCTCTACAGCCAATTACCAATTATGATGAATGGTGCCCAATGGGCGGGGGAGTACCTTTTCTTTGGAATCATCTCCTTTTGTGCTTCTTTGAGAGCTTCTGCTTTGCTCATGCCCAATCGGAGGTTATAGTAAAACTGAGTGACTAACTCTGAAGTAGAGTTATCTGGAATATACCAAAGGGAAGCTAGGGCGCTTCTGACACCAGCTTGTACAATGATGCCAGCTAGACCTAGAGTTGTACGGTCGTCTCCTGTCGCAGTTTGACAAGCGGTAAGCACAAGCAACTCTAGTGGTTTAGATCCACGACTTAAGCGGCGGATGTCTTTCTCTAGCTCAGTGATTGTGAGCTTTTCATTATTACCTGTGACTAAAAAAGTGTCCTCTGGAATTGTGCCGAACTTACCGTGAGTGGCAATGTGAAGAATTGGGTAAACTTTTTGTTGGAGTTCTTGCTGCAAGCTCTTGCGGGTAAATTGCTCATCCAAGAGGGTTTTGCTTCCTGGAAATTGAGCTTTGACGTTTTCGATTTCCTTACGGACGTTTTCCAGTTTACTGAAACTTTCACCATCAATGACCGCTGGTTGAGTTAATCCCAAAGCGAGTGCTCCTAGTTCTTGACGGTTCAAGGCTTGGGGATTGGTTAGGGTAAGACTGGGAGTTGTGGCAATGGCATATTTTTCTACCAAAAATTCCTTACCATCATAGAGTGCCGCCATGGGAATGCTACGCAAGATGCCGTCCTGAATAAACACGAGTGTTTTTATCTGCGCTGACTCTAAATCAGAGGCAAATGGAGCAATCAGCCAGTTATACAGGTTCTGTGCTGGTGTTAAGAAAGCTTTAGTGAGGTCATGATGTTGCTGTATTTTTGTCCGGAAGTCGTTGACTTCTTTGATTAGCCTTTGACTATCGACCTGTGACAACTTAAACTTTTTTAACCTTTTATCGCCGTTTGGTAGACTAACCATAATAGCAGCTTTCTCTTCCAGAATCATCAAGCTCAAGACGGCTGTATCTTTGGTGACAAGCTCATCAATTTGTTTCTGGTTGAAGAGTGTTAAAAGACAATCATTCCCGAAGTAATTTTGTAGCTCTGCTAGTTTCAGGGAATCAACGGTTTTGAGGGCAGAATTCAGCTCTGTCTGGTACTGCTCAGACTCAGAGGATAATGAATCGGCACGCTTGAGTCTTAGCTGAGCAAACTGGCGGTACAGAGGCTCAATGGTATCCCGAAAGTCAAATTGTAAGTTTCGCTGAGCAATCAAAATGTCGGTTCGGATACCCTGTTGACCTTTACCCTGTTCACCTTTACCCTGTTCACCTTCAAAACCTTCTAAGGTAGCGATCGCTTCTTTATAAGCATTAACGGCCTCATCTTCCTTAACTTGGGCTTGGAAAATTTGACCAAGCTGCCACTGCCACAAATACAAGCTATCTTTTGCGGATAGATTTTGGTCAGCCATCCACCATGCCTTTTGAGTGAAGTCTAGGGCGTTTTGATAGTCTTGGCGGCAGTAATACAGATGACCCAATTCACCCCATGCAAAAGACTGGGAACGGTAGTCCTTAAGGCGTTGAGCAATTGAGACGGCTTGCTTGAGGAGTGTTTCAGTCTCTGCTTCTAGCTGACGTTTGCCACAGGAATTGTGTTGGGACGTGTGAGTAACCACAGTCATCGGTTGCTCCAGTTTAGCTAAATCGATGGCTGCGTAGACTTTGTCCTGAGAATCCGGTAGTTCGTTGAACAATTCCTGAGCCTCTTGAACCCATTGGTTTCGCGCCTCTATTGATATTGATTCTTGAGGGCGGTAGGACAGTCGAATCAAATTGCGCAATGCTCGCATTTGAGCAGGTTGGTGATTTTGAGTGCGCGCTAGTTCGAGACTTTGCTGAAAATACTTCCGAGCTTGATTGTAATTATTGTTGGCATTTTTTCTAAATTCCTTGGTTGTTTCTTTCGCTCCCCGCTGTTTGGCAGAGCTAGCCCAGCGCTCCCAACGCTGAGCTTTGCTAAAGTAAGCATTACCTAGGTCGTTAAGAAATGAACTGCGATAGGGACTATCGGCGAGAATCTTGGCTGTGTAATTTTTGCCCAATTTATCTATTGTACAGTCTTTTGTGCGTTGGGGGCTGATATCAAACTCAACGTTTTTATCAATCCCTAAACCAGTCTGTAAACATTGAATCCCTTGGTCATAATCCCCTCTGAGAATATAGGCATTCCCCATACTTCCCAAAGCAGCAGCCTCTCCCTTCCAATCGTGATGAGCCCGAGCAACTTTCAAGGCACTGTCTTGGACACAACTGGGTTTGTTTTTAGAATTTTCATCAGTATTAGGGGCTCCACATAGCAGCGCCAGAGCTTTTCTCGGTTGTCCAAAACTATTGTAGGCTTGAGCCAGTTCCGTTTTCATTCGCCCCATTTGTTGCCAGTTTCTTAACTGTTGATAGTCAAGGATGGCTTGCTCCCAGTTAGTGATTGCTTGCTGGATGTGACCAATCTTTTGATAGGCTCTGGCCAGATTTTCCCGGACAATTGCGCTATTGGTATAGTTGTTGCTCTCTTGGTAGAGCGTCAAGGCATTTTGCCAAGGCTCTATGGCAGCTTGATAATCTCCAGCTTGGTAGTACTCAACCCCTTGTTGCACCAGTTGACTGGGATTATCAGCCTGGGTGGTTGCCATATTTCCCGGTTCAGCTGGTTGAGCGATTGAGGGAAGATGACTTAGCCCTATACAAAGGGTAAGGCTAAAGAAGAATAGTATTCCTAAAAAGCGATCGCTTCTGGATTTAGGTTTTCTGGACATTAATAGGATTCTCCAGTGCTAAGTATCTGGACACAAATCTTATATCAAGTTTGGTTGAATACCCTTAATTTAGTAGAGGGTGGGAGGTGTGGGGAGATGGGGAGATAGGGAGATAGGGAGATTGTTATTAAGGGTAATTATCCTGACATGATATTACAGTAATTTGTCCTACAGCTGCATCAGCTGTATTTGAGATGTAAACCTGTATGGTCTTTTTTGATTGGACAATAAAACTGAGGATCTCTTGCCCCTCTTGCCTTTTGCCTTTTGCCTTTTGCCTTTTCATGCAATACCTGTGTTCAAAACCCAGATACAGACGCTATACCTGCTGACAATAATAATTGCACAATTGCGCAATTACCCTTGCTTATATTGGCAATCAAGTTTGTAGGAATAGTTAGCTGATAGGTTAACCGAATACTTTATAATTCCTTTTCAGGGAGCAAAAAAGTAAGAACGGGAGCAAGGAGAAGAATTCCATGGTTAATCAATCTTGGGGTCGTTACTGTGGCTTATTGAAAGTAGCCAGTTGCTTAACGCTCGGTGTGTTTTTTCCCTTTGATAAACATCAAGCCTTGGCTGAGGTTACACCAGATACGACTTTAGGGGCTGAACGTTCTCGGGTTACGCCTGATGCTCAGGTTAGGGGAGGGCTAGCGGATTTGATAGAAGGTGGAGCAGAACGAGGGGCAAATCTGTTCCACAGTTTTACTGATTTTAATGTTGAGGAGTTACAACGGGTTTATTTTGCTAATCCAGCAGGGATTGATAATATTATCTCACGGGTGACTGGCACTAATCCCTCAAGTATTTTGGGCACCTTGGGAGTCGATGGTGCTGCTAATCTATTTTTACTGAATCCCCATGGGATTATCTTTGGAGCCAATGCTCAACTGGATATTCAGGGTTCGTTTGTGGCGAGTACAGCGAATTCGATCACCTTTGGGGATGGGTCATCCTTTAGTGCCAATCCCGACAATTCGTCCTTGTTAACGGTGAGTGTGCCTTTGGGATTGCAATATGGGACGAATCAAGCTGGTGCGATCGCTAATGCTGGGAATTTAGCAGTTGGTTCGGGACAAACGCTCAGTTTATCCGGTGGTACAGTAACTAGCACTGGCTCCCTGACAGCAGCTGGTGGCCGGGTTGAGGTTCTCGGAAATCAGGTTAGCTTGTTGGATAATGCCCGAATTGATGTCTCCTCTGACACCGGTGGCGGTACAGTATTGATTGGGGGAGACTTTCAGGGTAATGGCACGGTTCCCAATGCAGTACATACCTTTGTGGGCTCCGATGTAACGATTAATGCCGATGCCTTGACCAATGGGGATGGGGGCAAGGTGATTGTTTGGGCGGATCAGACAGCAACCGTTCACGGAACCCTTACAGCAAGGGGAGGAACTGTTTCCGGTGATGGGGGATTTATTGAAACCTCTGGCAAACAGTTTCTTAATCTCACCAGTACTCCCGATGCTAGTGCTCCTAATGGCAGTGGTGGCACCTGGCTAATCGATCCCACTGATATCACACTCGCCAATGGTGGTGGTGCTATTGGTACGAATACAGTTGATGTTGATAATATTAATGCTGCCCTGAATAGGGGCACCAACGTCACAATTTCAACAAGTATCGGTGGCACTGATCAAGGTAACATTACTCAGAATAATGATGCACCAATTCGCAAGACAGCAGGTGGAGACGCAACTCTTACCTTGCAGGCAGAAAACGATATTGATCTCAAAGCTGATATTACTTCCAATAGCGGTCAGTTAAATGTAGAGCTGTTAGCTGATAGTGACAATAGCGGAGCAGGCGCTATTGGTATTTTTAATGCCACGATTGATACTAATGGCGGTGATTTCATAGGTTCAGGCAAAGGAAGTCAAGCTCGTAGAGAGGGCATTTTTATTGGTTTTAGCAGCATTAACGCTGAAGATGGCAGTATTAACTTAGTAGGTAGGGGAAGGGATGGTAGTAACAACACTAATAATCATGGCATTACTCTGCTCCAGAGTCGATTAGAAACCAGTGGGTTAGGGAATATTACTCTAATTGGCAATGGTGGAACAGAGGGGGATTTTAGTATAGGCATTGACGTAATCGAAAACACTACTGTTAGTTCTGAAAATGGTGATATTCGCTTGATAGGCACTGGCGGTGGGGTTAACAATGGATGGGGTCTTCAGGTTCGTGATGGCAGTGTAGTTCGCTCCACTGGGACAGGGAATATTAGCCTGAAGGGTACTAGCAACGGCACTGGCGCAGGTAACTACGGCATCATAATTCGAGAGCAGCACTTCAGTGGTAGTCCCGGTGTAGTGGAAGCAACTGGGACAGGTAGCATAACTCTAGAAGGTACTGGTAGTAACGGAACGGATGTAAATCCCGGAATACTAATTGAGGCGAGTGGTAGGGTTTCTACAGCAACCGGAAATATTAGCTTGACAGGTACTGGAAACGGCACTGGAAACGACAATACAGGTATTTTCATTAAATCTGGCGGCGTGGTGGAAACAACCAATGGCACCATTGACCTAGAGGGTTTCAGCGGGAGTGGAGCAAATTTTAATCACGGAATACTACTTCAAGATGCAAACTCTAGAATTAGTTCGATTAATGGAGATATAACTCTGACTGGCGCTAATAATGCTGCTCAAACATCTGCTGGAACAACCAATCACGGCATTTTTATTAGAGTAGACGGTTTAGTGCAATCCAGCGGGAATATTACCTTGACAGGTACGACTAATGGAACTGGTTTGAACCGTGAGGGCATTTCGATTGTACGTGGCGGTCGGGTAGAATCCACCGGAACAGGAATGATTACCATGACTGGAAATGGGGGGAATGGTGGAATCGGGTCCGACGGGAATCAAGGAATCGTTGTTTTAGATCCCAACACTAGAGTGACATCCGTAGATGGCGATATCCTCTTGAGAGGAATTAGCAGAGGAACCGGAACTAACAATTACGGTATTTGGTTGGGTAGAGCTGGCGATGGCGTAGTGCGAACTACTGGAACAGGAAACATTACTCTAGAGGGCATTATTAGCGGCATTGGCAATAACAGTGAGGGGATTTTCTTTGGTGATGGAGGTGCAATTGAAGCTATTGGCACTGGAAACATCACCCTCACCGCTGATGAAATTACTATTGCTAGTAATCTGGCTGAAATTACAGGCACGAACCGCCTTCAGCTACAGCCCCTTGACCCTACTTTGGGCATCACTATCGGTGGCACTACTACTGATGCCCGCTTAAATTTAGATAGCAGCGAACTCAACACATTACAAAAGGGGTTTGCCCAGATTCTGATTGGGCGAGACAACAGCAGCGGTGCGATCGCTATTTTGCCTGCTGCCTTCAACAGTCCTACTACCATTCAAACTCCAGTTACAGGCGGGACAATTACAACAACTGGAGCCATTAACACCAACAATAACCCCCTGACCTTCATTGCCGGTAGCGACGTTATCTTTAACAATGACATCAATACTGGTAGTGGTAATCTTAGTGTTTTAGGGAGTACCATTACCCAAACTAGCGGCAGTCTGTTTGTGAATGGGGATGCCTTCTTCACTAGCACTCTAGCCAATGCAGGTAATGTTAGTGTTACCAACACTAAACCTACCACTGTTGGTTACTCCATTATTGGGGGCAACTTCACTCTCAACTCTGCTCTACCAATTACTCAAGTTCCCGGCGAACCCTTGCAAGTCGCTGGAGATATCTCAGTCAATGGGGGAGATAGCCAACCCCTAATTAACACTATCGGTGACTTTTCTCAAGAGACTCTCCTACCCAATGGGGATTTGATTATTACTCAACTGGGAACAGTTAACCTAGAGGCCAACACCGTCACAGGTAACCTGACAGTAAATAGCTTACCAGCAGCCGTTGTCAGTTTTAACCAGGTTCTGGATAACCCTGCCATCACTCTTAATCAAGACAATTCCTTTGGCGGTACCCTCCGGTTTAACACCACCACCGATGCCATCTTGTTGGAAGGTACCCCCGGTATTATTCAAACTGGCACTCAAACCGTCAGTGGTACCGCTACTTTCAACGCCAACACTGGCAATATTAGTCTCAACGAACCAGCTAATCAGTTTGGTAATCTAGCCTTCACCGGTAATGATGTCTCTATCCGTGAGAGTGACGGGACAAATCTGATCACGTCCTCTGCCACTGGTAACTTGAACTTAACCTCTGGAGGCATGATTACTCAAAATATAGGAGCATCATTAACTGTTGTAGGAGATACCAGCCTCACCACCACCCTCCCCAACGCTGGCAATGTCACAATTACTAACAGTAATGCCACCATCATCGGTAACTCCCTGATTGGTGGGGATTTTACGATTAACTCTACTGGACCAATTTTCCAAGCCCCTGGAGAAATCTTACAAGTAGCAGGGAACACTATTCCAAACGCTCCTAGTGACAATTTAGAGCCTACTGGCAACAATACTATTTTGCCTCGAATAACCTTGCCCAATGGGGATGTGATTATCACTGACGTGGGACTGATCACCCTAAGTGCCGAAAGTATCTCTGGCAATCTAACGGTGAACAGCTTAGGGAGAAGACTGACTTTCAACAACAATGAAGCCTTTAACGAAAGTACAGCGATTGAATTAGCTCAATCTGGAAACTCCTTTGGCGGCGTATTGAGAATAAATACTGAGGCACCCCTAAGTCGCCTCGATACAGGTACTCCCGAAATTATCCAAAATGGTTCTCTAAATGTTAGCGGTACTGCTAGCTTCAAGGCTAAGAATGGCAATATTACTCTCAACAACTCAGAGAATCAGTTTGGGAATCTTTCCTTTACAGGGGGTAACATCTCAATCAACGAAAGTGACTCTAGCAACTTACTAAACTCAACTTATGCTGGTAATGTAACAATTACTTCCGGTGGTGCGATCGCACAAATCGGTAGCCTTAGTATTATAGGCTCTTCCAATCAAGAAAAAAGCTTGATACTCAACGCCATCGGAGACATTAATACTCAGGATATTATTAGTCCCAGTGGCTCGATTACCCTCACCAGCAACAATGGTAGTATCGATACTACGGAAGGTATTCTCAGCACATTTTCCTCTGGCAGTGGCGGAGCGATAACCCTGTCTGCTGACGGTGACCTTAACCTTGGTTCTCTTGATTCTAGTGGTAGCACTGTAGCAGGGGGTGATATTACGTTAAATAGCAACAGTGCAATCATAGCAAAAAATCAGCTTATTACTACCGAAACTCGTGGCTCCGTTAAGGCTGGTGACATTAATATCATCAAGGCTCAATCCGTTTCCTTTACTGGGACGAGAGTATCGACGATAACTCGTGGAGATGGCTTGGGCGGAAATCTCAACATTAATGCTTCTGATTCCATCAATATAATCAATGGTAGTCGATTGCTTGTCCAGACATATGGGACTGGCGATGCTGGCAACGCAATCATTAATACTCAGCAATTGGTTGTACAAAATGACCGACCTGAATTGAATAGGTATACTGGCATAGGGACAGAAACATTCAGCAGTGGCAATGGAGGGAACTTAACCATCAATGCTTCCGAGTCTGTTAAACTAAGGGGCAATCAATCCATAGTATTTAATCCTAATCCTCTAGACCTAGACTCACTTCGCCAGGCAGGTCAAACTGCTACAGGTTTGACAACAGCAACTTTTGGGACTGGTAATGCTGGTAATTTAAGCCTTACTACTAGTAGTTTAGTCATTCAGAATGGAGCTGGAATTATCTCAGGACCTGTTTTAAGTGACGAAAATGATGCACAAGGTACCTTGCCTGAGGGAAAAGGCGGAGAGTTAAGTATAACTGCTACCGAGTCTATCGAGATTCAAGGTCAGGCAGGCATAGCGACTGCTACTCTCGGAAATGGTGATGCAGGAAACTTATTTTTAAATTCTGGCAGAATAACTCTTGAGGAGGGAGCTACAATTTCGGCAGGTACAATTACTGGTCCTGTTGCTACTCCTATTAATGCTTCCGGAAATGCCGGGGATATAGATATTACAACCAACCAACTGAGCGTCCGCAGTGGTTCACGCATTGGCGCAGCAACCACAAATCGAGGTGAAGGAGGAAATATAACCATCAATGCCTCAGAATCAGTAGAAGTGATTGGCACCTCAGCGGATGGCACAGTCCCCAGTGGTGTGTTTACAGCAGCACTTTTAGGCTCAACTGCAGAGGCTGGAGACTTAGAGATTACCACTGGAAAACTAACCCTTGAGGATGGTGCAGAGATAACTGCCCAAAGTGAGGGAGAAGGCGACGCTGGCAACATCAATCTCAATGTCTCAGACAGGTTAACAGCTACTGACGGCAATATCATTACTGCTACCACTCAATCTGCCGGAGGTGAGATCAAAATCACAGCCAAAGATATTAGGCTACGGGGTGACAGTGACATCACCACCAGTGTCTTCAGCGGTGCTGAGAACGGGGGCAATATTACCATCACCACTGACTCCCTCATTGCCTTTGCTGACAGCGACATCCTGGCCTTTGCCCGTGATGGCCGAGGAGGTGATATTACCTTCAAAACCCCCATCTTCTTCGGCTTTGCCTTCCGTCCAGCACCAAAAGGCACTGACCCAGCTACTTTAGATAATAATAACCGAGTCGATATCAATGCTAGTGGGGCAGTCGATGGGGTTATCACTTTACCCAACCTCGATTTTATCGAAAACAGCCTGACAGAGTTACCGGACAATCTGATTGACACCGACAATCTGCTAGCCAATAGCTGCATTGTCCGAACCAGTGAACAAGAGGGAAAATTCATCATTACCGGTGGTGGTAACTTACCCACCCGCCCTGGGGATGCTTCCGTTTCACGTTATCCCACTGGAGAGGTACGCACGGTGGTACCCAGTGAGAGTGCCTCTCGTCCTTGGCAAAAGGGTGACCCAATTGTTGAAGCAACGGGGGTTTATCAACTGCCCAATGGAAACCTAGTGATGGGGCGGGAATGTTCTTGAGGCTAGGGGTGAGGAATTTTGAACAGAAGCTTGATCCTATACTTCCTTAGCTTCAAGCTTTAGCTTTTAGCACAACTACCGTAAACCAAAAAAGAGAGGCTCACTGGATTAGAGCCTCTCTTTTTGATTACCAATATGTAGTTTTCAGCAATCCCACTGACTAAATCTTGCCATGAGTCTTGGTTATCCAAGTCATCACATTGGTAGATACGGTGAATGAATTCTAAAAGCCTTAAATTTATTATGAAAATTAAACAACAAGCAAGCTAAGCCAGTTGCTGAACAAATTATGTCTAACTAATTTGTTAATTTTGCAAAATTAACGACCAAATTCTAGCAAAAATTAAGGCTTAGACATTGGGGTTATCTAGAATTAATTGACTGAATATAACCCTTTGAAGTTACACAATTCAATTCTCTCAGGAGTAAAAACCATGGGAAATTACGTCGGTAACAATGCTAACAATTACTTTCAAGCGCACAAAGAAGGTTGGTGGATATTCAAGAAATGGAAGTCTTGGACAATGACGGGTAATGGCGGCAATGATACCCTGATTGGCGGTCCAAAGAACGACACTTTATATGGTAATAGCGGCAACGATAACCTCTACGGTGAGGGTGGAAACGACTATCTGGATGGCTCGACTGGCCATGACTATATCTATGGTGGCTCAGGTAACGACACCCTTTTTGGTTACTCTGGACACGATAATTTATATGGTAATAGCGGCAACGATAACCTCTACGGTCAGAGTGGAAACGATTATCTGGATGGCTCGACTGGCCATGACTATATCTATGGTGGCTCAGGTAACGACACCCTTTTTGGTTACTCTGGAAACGATTACTTAAGTGGCAGTTCCGGCAATGACAGCCTCAATGGTGAATCTGGCCATGATACATTACTTGGAGGAACGGGAACCGATACATTAGTCGGGGGTTCCGGTAATGACATCCTCAATGGTTATGGTGGCACTACAGGAGAATACGATATCCTAAGCGGAGACTACAGTTCATCCCAGCCTGGTGTTCAAGGTTCTTATGATGGAGCAGATACATTTGTTTTGGGGAATGCCTTTGGGGCATTCTATCTAGGCTCGGGCTATGCCACAATTACCGACTTCTACTGGTCTGAGGGAGATAAGTTCCAGGTTTATGGTAGTTCCAGTGACTACTCACTGAGCTTCCAAAACTGGTCTGGCAGCAGTGCAAAAGATACCTTGATTTACTATAAGAACGATCTTATCGGTGTGGTAGAAGACACCACTAATGTTGTGATTTCTTCGGACTTTAACTTCGTTTAAGACTCTTTCCAAAAACACCCTCAGCCTCTGGGGGTTGGGGGAAGCATTTGGATAGATATAGCGCTACGCCCAAGGCAAGAGCCATGCATACAAAAGTTGACTAAAACAGCTTTTGTTGCTTGTATCAATCTCAAACACCTTAATGCGTAGTGCTATAAATACGGGATCATTTTAATAGTTTTGTGGCATGGGCATCTGGCTGTAGAACAGGCATCTTGCCTGTTTCATTTCCCAGCAGGCAGGCATCTTACCTGTTTCATTCCCAGGCAGGCATCTTGCCTGTTTCATTTCCGAGCAGGCATCTTGCCTGTTTCATTCCCAGGCAGGCAGGATGCCCACCCCACTCCTATTCATCCGAAGATTCAGCAATGCGAACAAAGCTGAAACTATGTATCATACACTGAGATCGATTATTGTAATTTCAGGCTCTAGCATTATTCCCATCGTGAGCCTAACTATGGCAGCAGTGGCTCAGTCTACTCCACCCCCAGGAGTGAACCTTCCCAGCGAAACCCCTGAAAGAATTCAGGAAACCATTCCCACCCCATCTGATTCACCTCCTCCTGTTCCTGAAGAATCTCCAGCATCACCACCGGATCCAAGTCTGGAAATTCCTTCCTCTCCCCAACTCCCTGAAGTTCCAACTCCATCCACTGTGCCATTCTTCGTCACAGAAGTGGAGGTGTTGGGAAATACGGTTTTGCAAGAAGAAATTGCAGATAAAACAAACCAATATGAGAACCGTGTAGTAAGGTTTGAAGAGTTGCTTCAACTGCGTTCTGATATTACTAAGCTCTACATTAAAAATGGTTACATCACCTCTGGCGCATTTTTGCCGGTCCAAGACTTTAGGAAAGGTGTTGTGAAAATCCAGGTGGTTGAGGGTGACTTAGAACGGATTGAACTGGAGGGATTAAACCGTCTGCGGGAAGGATATGTGCGCAGTCGCCTTGAAGTGGCCACTGACACACCATTAAATCGAAGCCGCTTAGAAGAAGCCCTGAAACTGTTGCAACTTGACCCTTTACTCAATCAAGTGGATGCGGAGTTAACTGCAGGAAGCGGCTCTGGTAGCAATATTTTGCAAGTCAAACTCAAAGAAGCCTCTGCCTTTCACGCTGGTATTTCTACCGCCAACAACCAATCTCCTAGCATTGGTTCACTACAAACCAGGCTGTTTGTTGCCCATGATAATCTTTTAGGTTTTGGCGATCGCTTCACCACTCAATACAGCTTTACCGAAGGGCTAGACCTCTACGATATCAACTATTCTATCCCCGTCAATCCCTACAATGGCACCCTTACTGTACGCTACAACAACAGCGACAGCGGGATTATCGAAGATGAATTCGAGGAGTTTGATATCGAAAGCGAAACTCGCACCTTTTCTGTCAGTTTTCGCCAACCGATATTCCGCTCCTCAGAACGTGAATTTGCTCTGAGTTTAGCCCTAGACTTGCGTCGCAGTCAAACCTTTTTACTCGGGGAACCTTTTTCTTTCTCAGTTGGCCCAGAAGACGGCGAATCCAAGGTAACGGTATTGCGATTTTCTCAAGATTGGATAGACCGTAGTAGCCCTAGTCGCATATTAGCTGCTCGCTCTCAGTTTAGTTTTGGGTTGGGTGCCTTTGATGCAACTATCAACAATACTGGGACTGACGGGCGATTCTTTAGCTGGTTGGGACAATTCCAATGGGTACAACAGTTGTCACCGAGAACGACCCTGATCACACAAATTAATGCTCAGTTAACCCCAGATTCTTTGCTCTCCCTAGAACGCTTCAGTATCGGTGGCGTGGATACTATCAAAGGCTATCGACAAAACCAACTGGTTGCTGATAACGGTATCCTGGGTTCGGTACAAGTCCGCATTCCTCTCACCTCAGATCCTAGCAAACTACAACTAGCCCCTTTTTTTGAAATCGGTACAGCTTGGAATAATCTAGATCCTGACCCTGACCCCGCCACCATTGCTAGCTTGGGACTAGGCTTGCGATCGCAAATTATCTCTGGTTTAGATTTGCGCCTAGACTATGGTATCCCGTTGATTGAGGTTAACAACCGGGGAAATTCCCTACAAGAGAATGGTTTCCACGTTTCAGTGGGCTACCAGCTGTAGGTTCGCAGCTGAGTTTTGAGCAAAAGTCTATGCGATCGCATTTCACTGAAATTCCTCCATACTAATGTGCTAAACAACCCATAAAACCCTTTTTAAATTCGGGTTACAGCAATTGCTTCAGAAAAAATGTACCCATGTATATTAGGGGTTTGTTTTTGCGTTCGCCTAGCGTGGCCGTAGGCCAATCGCATTCCTATAAGACTCTATATGTAATCGTCTCAAGACCACCATCAGATAAGCTTCAGAGCAATTGTACCCATTAATGGAAGTCAAAAGGTGAATCTCTCTGGATACGCTTGGCCAACTAGGGAGATGAGCTGAGATTAGTTAGTGTTAGGCTCTTAGTGTCGATAACCACACTTACCGGGATTAGTTTGATGGAAGCCTAGGAGCTTGATTGTTTTAGGGATTAGGGACTGAGGCCGTTGGCCACGCTACGCGAACGGAGTAGGGAGGAGGCAGTAGGGAGTAGGCAGTGACTGTGTGACTGGTGACAGCTAAAGGGCAATATATGCGAAATATTGCCCTTTAGCTGATAGAATGTTACAGTGTCTATAAACACTTGCTGTCAAGGAGCTTGCTATGCCGTCTGTGAACAATCAGCCCCCCAAACGCATCAACGCTACATTGCCGGAACCGCTAGCGCAATTTGTCGCCGAGATGACAGGAGAAAACGGGCTATACGAAACCCCCAGTGAATTTGTTCGGGATCTCATTCGCAAACATATGGAAAAAACTGCTGCGGCTGAACGATACGCCATAAACAGCTTATTGCGGCAGTCTCTCCATGAGAACAGTTATACCCTTCTGACAGAGGATGATGCCGACACCATTCGCCATAGCCTCAGTTAAATAGCACGATGACATTCTCCATGCAAAAAAGTGCCCTGTTTATGCGACAGTGGCGGGACTATGCACAGAATTACAAAAACCGTGCTGGAGTAGATGTGGCCGAACGATTCATCGCCGCCGTAGAGCAAGCCTTGGATTTCATCAAAAACAATCCCTATGCCTGCGCTCTCTACGATGCCGGTGAAGGATACGAGGATCTGCAAGTCTATCAATTCAGAAAATGGCGCTTGCAAGGTTTTCCCCATGCGGTGCTGTTTCGCTTAGAAGATAACGCAACCATCCTGGTGGAAGTCCTGTATGCCCATAAAATGCATATACCATCGCGTCTTATGAGTGATATGGAAGGGATTTAGTTAGGTAAGGTGATGTTTTCTTAAACATCAATGGGGAGAGGGGAAACACGGGGAGGCGGAAAAGCAACAAAAGTTGTTATTGTACAAATGTTGTTATTATGCTAAGATCTTCTTGTTGTTAAACAACATAGGGATTTCCCATGCCTAGGCTTTCGATTGAGATCACCCCAGAACAGCATCAGAAGCTCAAAGCGATCGCAGCCCTGAGCGGCAAAACGATTAAGGAATATGTACTTGAACGCTCTCTGCCTGATGTGCCCATCAACCCAGAACTAAGCTCGGAAGAAGCCCTCGCTCAACTGTCTGCCTTTCTCAAGCCGAGAATAGAAGCCGCTGAACGGGGTGAATTCTCCCCCAGCACTTTTGCAGATATTAAGCAGAAAGCACGTAACAATATCCAGTCCTGAAGATGCCCTCATTTATTCTCACCGATGCAGCAGAGCAGGATTTGCTAGAGGTCTGGCGCTATACCTATCAAACATGGGGAATGGAGCAGGCAGACCGTTACCTTGACAAGCTGGAAGCTGCTTGTGAGAGCATCGGTACTAATATGGCTTTTGGCAAGGCTTGGCAGGATATTCATCCTCACCTGAAATCCATTCGTTGTGAACATCACTACCTATTCATTCTCGACGACCAGACTAATAAGCCTGTGATTATTGCTGTTCTACACGAACGCATGGATTTCCTTACAAGGCTCAAAAACAGGCTCGATTAGGAGAGAAAACAAAGAACCCATTCCACGAAATTCAAATTTCGTGGAATCTCTGGCAATATTTCAATTCCCTCTAGATATTAGACGTTTTGCAAAAGTTGTCTTTCTCCCACAGATTTCCTGGTATCAAAATCGCTTTTGTCACAGGTATATAGGCAATAACTTCTCTCATTTACCAAGCTGAAATAGATCAAATTAATACAGATTAAATCAGGATAATTGCTATGACTGAAAGGATTGATCGAGTCAGTTGGAGAATCGATGATTTAGAACTATTACCTCACTCTGAAGGGACAATATACGAAATAATTGACGGAGAATTATTTGTGACCCGAACGCCTCACCGACGACATCAACAAATTTGTGGGAGAATTTTTAGTTATTTGAATAATTGGTCAGAATCGACAGGTAATGGTGAAACCATTATTACTCCCGGAATTATCTTCTCAGATGCCGATAATGTGATTCCTGATGTAGTGTGGGTAAGCCAAGAAAGATTAGCTCAAATAGAAGATGAAGCTGGACATCTTACCGGAGCCCCAGAATTAGTGGTGGAAGTAATTTCTTTTGGTAGAGAAAACGAAAAACGCGACCGCGAAGTGAAAGTAAAATTATATTCAGTTCAAGGGGTAAAAGAATATTGGATTGTCGATCGTTTTCGTAAGCAAGTAGAGGTATATCGCCGAGACAAGGTAAAATTAACTCTAGTTGCTACCTTATTTGATCAGGATGAGTTAACTTCTCCTTTATTACCAAATTTTGTTGTACTAATCAATCGCTTTTTTCCGGTTAAGTAAAACAGCACGGATAACTGAATAATATCACCAAAATTATAGGTTGTCATACTCGGCATATTCAGGATTATCCCAAATTTACGATCGAGGCCGATAAATACCTTTGATTGAGGCAGCAATGTGAGTAGACCTGCTGGTAAGATTGAGTATCTGCTTTGGCTGGGAATGGAGAGCCACCAACAACCTCCTGATTTACCAGCAATTCAACAAATTAAAGAAGAAGCGATCGCGTGACTCGCAAAGCTCAAACCAATGTCCAAACGTGCTTTACTTTTAATACCACATTCCCCTTAAAACAACCGGTTTATAATGAATCCTTACACAATCTTAAATCAGACCCACTGCCAGCGGGTAAGTGATGGAGTCATCCTGCCACTTCTGAGCGGTTGTGAGTCAGCCACCCGTCAGCTGGTACTTGTCTGGCCCCAACTTGGAGATTTTGACAGTCTCGAATACGCTTGGTGGCTGCAACGGGAAGCAAAAAGGTTACAGAGCGAGGGTATAGTAATACGAGCTGTTGGTATTGGCAATCGCGATTCTGGTAAGCGATTCTGCAACTATACGGGGTTTCCTGGGGATTGGCTGTTTGTCTCTCCCAATGTACAGCTGCACCACCAGCTTAATCTTTATCCAGGACTATCGCTTAAGCTACCAGGGCTCTCAATAACCCTAAATACCTACTTGAATTTGCTGCTGATGTGTGCGGGTATTGGTAGTCCTGGCACTCTAGCTGAAGTATTTCGAGGCTATTGGGGCGATAGTCAGGCTCCGCAGTTGCTCGATGATGAGGAGGTTGTGCGAGGTGTACCACTTCCCCCTATCAAGGGCTCATTCTTCCGGCTGGCTGGTGGCAAAGGTTTTCAAAGACCCTTTGAATTGGCAACCCTGCGGCTGCGGAATATGACAGAGGTTTTAAGCCACTGGAATACTTATGTACCCAATGGGGCTTATCTGACCCAGCGAGGGGGAACTTTCTTATTCGATTCACAGGGGAAATTACTCTACCAATACCGCGATGGCGGGCTCCTTGGCTTTGCTCAGAATATGAGTCGTCCACTGTCGTTTTTATTAGATTAGCTCTACCAAAGCGATAGTAACAATGTCTTGATAGATCTTGTGTAATCGAACCTACCCTACTTGAGTGACGCCCGCACTATCTCCTCCATCGTCCCAGCATGTTTTTGGTTAAATTCACCTATTTCTCGATTAACCTCATTAATAGCCGCTAAAAGCTTACGCACGCTTGTTAAGCAGCGATCGCTCAACAAGGCGCTAATGATGAAAAGAACAAAGGAACAAGAATAGCAATTTGTGTTTAACGAGGAGAGATGTTGGTGAGCTAGAGCGGCAACTTCTGATCTGCTATTATATTTAGTATGTACCTGGAAGTTGCAGTTTGCCAACACAGCAGCAGTTAGTAACCGTGGCATTTCTATGTCAGTTGCTTTCTAACCTATACCAGCCAATTCAGGTTTTTCGTTACGATCAGGGGTTCAAAACGATCTATGTGCAGGCTGGAGTAAATGATGAAATTGCGCTCGTAATTTATGAAGATGGAAGCTGGGAATTTGTTCTATGATGCACAATCTGTCCCAAATGACTAACACAGAGCTGAAGCGTTATATTTCTGAGCATCGAAATGATGATAAGGCTTTTCACGCTGCAATGGAAGTTTTGATGAGCCGTCGTAATCCTGCTAATCGCCATCCCTACCCTTTTGAACTCAAAAATCCTGAGGCTGAAGTTGAAGCAATTTTGAGAGAGAAGCTTAATCATACTGAGATTTAAATCCAAGGCGGGTTATGGCATCCAAGCAGCTGGCTATGTCTAGGCTTAAGTTGACACCAATGGCTGTCGGCTTCCGCCTCTGCCACACTGGTAATTTCAAGAGAGTATTTCATGAATCGACTGGCAGGTTATACTGGCGACGCTGCTCTTGGGCAAACTCAGCGAAAGACCGAAATCGACCTGCCTGGAAATCATTCAGTCCTTTTTGAATGCCCTTTATAGCCTCCTGTGAATCTTCCACCTCCGACTCTAAGACACTAGCCAGCAATTCAGACGCAACCAAGCTAACATCTTGACCTCGCTGAGCAGCATATTCACGCAGTAGTGCTTCTAATTCTGAGCTAAGGGTAACAACAATGGTCATCGACCTACGTTCCTCCCAACCTTTGCTTCTTAGCTGCATTCTAGCAAAGTGTGGGGGTGCGTTACTAAAGCATTTCCTAAACCCAGCCGACAAGATCGGGTACGCACTATAATATAAAAGTGCAACAAATTGTCAAGCCCGAACAAATTAATACTCTCGATCTTGAGGAGATGAATCATGAATCATGCGAGTTCTGAACTAACACGTGCGCTTACTGATTTGCGTGACTATCTATTAGTATAATTTTAAAAAATTATACTAATAGATTCCACAATTATTACTTTGTAGATAATTCTAAAAAATAGAAAATAATATCCAATTAATTAGTTACAATAGGTTGATAATCTAACACTATAAAATAGTTATAATCCGATTAAACTTAATAAAAACTGTCTGAATGAAAGTTAAAGAGGTACTTAAGCGATTAAAAAAAGATGGATGGTATCAAGTAAGAATGCGGGGAAGTCATAGAATTTTAACTCATCCTCAAAAGCCAGGTATTGTAGTAGTTCCAGGTAAGCTAAGTGATGATATACCCATCGGAACATTAGGTGCAATTTGGAAACAAGCACAGTTAGGAGATGAACGATGAAAAAATATGCAGTAATTTATGAAAAAGGCGATACCAACTGGGGGGCAATTGTGCCAGATTTACCCGGTTGTGTTAGTATTGGTGACAGTTTGGAAGAAGTCCAAGAAAATGTTAAAGAGGCGATCGCACTTTATCTGGAAGTTTTGGTCGAAAAAGGAGAAAAAATCCCTCAACCTCAAACCCAAGTCGGATTTGTAGAAATAGCAGCTTAATCCCTAGTTTCTCAAAATGCTACAAGATCTCAAGATCTATTGGGTGGGATGGTGCGTTCAGTGATATTCGGTCAATAAATGTCTTGATAGATCTTGTGTAATCGAACCCACCCTACTTGAGCGTACGCACTACCAGACGACTTGATCGCGCTGCAAGCCAAAGTTCAAGACATGGTAACCAGCATAGTGTTAGAATTATTCCATTATGCCAACAATTTTACGGATCGGTCCTTATCGTTTCTACTTTTATAGTCATGAGCCGAATGAACCACCGCACATCCATATTGACCGTGATGCTTCATCTGCTAAATTCTGGCTGGAACCAGTCAGTCTAGCTAGCAATGTTGGTTTCAGTGCTAAGGAACTTCGGAAATTGCAAGGGATAGTCCAGGACAATCAGAAAAATCTATTAGAGGCTTGGTATGGGTATTTTGGCAATTCGAGCGGATGAGAGAGTTAAGAATGTCTACTTTACTGAAGAAACCATTAGTGTTGATTTAATGGATGGGCGGAAAATTACCGTACCTCTAGTTTGGTACCCAAGGCTACTTAACGCCACACCAGATCAACGTTCAAATTGGGAAGTTTGCGGTGGTGGTTATGGCATCCACTGGAGCGACATAGACGAGGATTTGAGTACAGAAGGGATGCTGCGTGGTGCGCCAGCCCCATCCTCGAGAAATTTATGAGTTAATCGAGGTGAGGGACTCTAACGTTCAAGCTCACTGGCGGCAGGGATCTAACGGTTACGAGCTAAGCGATCGCCAGTTTGTCCAGTGCAGCATCAGAAAGGTTACGCAAAAGCTCGTGATTGTTGGGTTTCGTGCCTCAACATTATCCCCCCTTTGAGTCAACCTGATGAATTGAGGTCCTCGTTTATGGTGCGTTCGGTGATAGTCGGTCAAAAAATGTCTTGATAGCTCTTGTGTAATCGAACCCACCCTACTTGAGTGACGCCCGCACTATCTCCTCCATCGTGCCAGCATGTTTTTGGTTAAATTCACCTATATCTCGATTAACCTCATTTTTCGCAACTTTATCGTCTGTAGTAGAGCTATCGGTGCTATCAGGATTTTCGGCGGATTTAGAAACTTCAAATAGCTTTTCTCTTAGGGCATAGGCATCACGAACGAACTAATTTGCTCTGGTGGAAGTTGTTTCGCGTCTGCTATTTTTTTGTTAATATCCTTAATCTCAGCATCCAGTTCATCTTTGGTCATATTAAACAAATGACCACCAATGGGAAAACATGCTTGGCTTGACCCTAAGGCATCATAATGCTGGCTATAAGATTCTTTGAAGTTATTGAGTAAGGTTTGATAATCAGCGCCAGAGGCATTGGGATCTGAGTCATCTTTTGTGCCACCATCGGGAGAATTGCTATGACGCTTGGTATTGGTTAAATGATCCATTAAGGCATAGGTATCCTTGAGCATTTTTTTGGTATTGTCTGAAGGGACTTTTACCGCTTTCTCCATCGCCTGAGCAAGTTGATCCACTTGTTGATTGACCTCACTCTCGGTCATGGTAAATGGATTTTTTAATTGATCAAAACCTTTGACATCCTCCAATTTCTTAAACATATCGCCGGTAGAGTCTTTGAAAGAGGCTATTTCCGACTTTGAGATGGGTTGACCACTTTCCATTTTGTCTCTAAGACCTTGTGCCTGGTTTAAAAAAGAGGCTGCATCATCTTTGGACAGGTTAGAAGCACCGGCAAGTGCCTCACTCAATTTCTCAATCTCAGCCTCGGTTGTCATACCGGTGATTGGATTGATTTTTCCTTGGGATTGGGACTGGGAAGAATCGGAAGATGCTTTTAAAGACTCTTTCGCTTTTTGGGGTTGAGTTGGTGTATTATACTTTCGAATAGCGCACCCTACAAGAGCGATCGCACGTTTAAGACAGTCGCTACAAGAGCTGCGATCGCACTTTCAGGACATCCCGGCATTGAGTTATTTGCTTAAAGCGCTAGGAAGAATAACGCAACTTCCGCAACCATTTCTATTTCTGACGGTAGTGCTTCCACTTCCGCAGCGCCAGCAGCTTCCGCAACACCCATGCCCGTTCCCGCTTCTTCGCTGGCAGCGGCACTAGCAGAACCCACGCCTTCATCAGCGGCACTTTCCCCTGCTGTTTCGCCAGCACCTTCTTCCCCTTCAGCCGCATCTTCTTCGCTACCGCAATTATGAACCAATAATTTGTCTTCGGAAACAAAAAAGTTATGAGCTTTGTCAACGGAAAGATTATAAGCAGGAAAGGCTTCTTCTACATAATCAACCGTTACGCTTTCCAGAATAACCGATGTGCCATCTTGGGAACGGATGGCATCCCCCTCTTTTAATTTTCCTGCTGGCACCCATCCTTTGTTTTTGACATAAAAAGGATGCTCCGTTGTTGTGCCGATGGTTTTTCCTGATTTCGTCTTCAGCGTAACTGCATCATTATGCAATTTTACAGATTTTGCTGTAACAGGAAATAAATCCGTTTGCCGAGTTTTTTCGTTATATCCCCATATTTTCTCTTTGAGTTGCAGATCTTCGATATTTTTCATGCCTGACCTAGAAGAGATTTTTGTTGCAGGGATAAAACTAAAACGTTGGTCAGAACAACTTGGTGGCTCTGGAGAAAGCATGCCTCCTGCCCCTGGAACCTTTATAGGCACTTCTGTTGCATATTGGGTAGTCATTTCTGTTGCATATTGGGTAGTCATTTCTGTTGCATATTGGGTAGTCTCTTCCGTTGCATATTGGGTAGTCTCTTCCGTTGCATTATCTGCTACTTCATCACCTGCCTCAGCATTACCAGTACGCTTAGTACGCTTTGCCCATTTTTTCTTTCCCCATCCTCCCAGGAAGGTTATTGCGTCCACACCAGTGCATATACCTGTAACTAGGGCTACTGTATTTGCCCTTTCTTGTTTTTTACCACCACTCTTGGACCCTATTCCAGCCGATATCGCAGATACCCCTCCTTCTACTGCACTCAATGCTCCTACTATAGCGAGTGAACCTGTGCCAACACCAGCTATGATGCCCAGACAATGCCCACTAGGATCGATAGAAGCCATAGGGTTATTCAGCACATAAGCATATCGATTAAACGCATCCTGGGTAAACCTGCTAGCACCGAGTTGGCTATCGCGAGTGATAAATCGCGCCATCTCAGGATCGTAATAACGGGCATTGAAATAATAGAGTTGGGTATCATCCAGTTCTTTGCTGCCAAATTTAGGGCGGAAGTCAGATAGATCCGGTGAACTTTGATCGAGAACAATCTTTCCGTAAGGTTCATAAACCACATTTTTATTTTCTGAACCAGAGACCACCTCGGTACTATTGACTTGGTTTTTATGAAAAAAGATCGTTTTTTCATCTGTAGCCACTCCATCCGCACCCAAGGTTTTCTTGACCGCCGCAATCTTGCCCACATAGCTTGTGCTTGTTAGTTCCGATCCGGTTTTTTGAATAATATAGCTAGGATCTACATAGAGGACAGTTTGGTCTTTCCCTTGATTCGTCTTGATAATTCTTCGACCACTACTGGCGTATTGGTATTCTTCATTAAAGCCTGGTAGCTCTGTCTTTTGTGCTGAACGGAGTCTGTTTTTAGCATCATAAATATAAATATAATTCCCGTCATCTGCACTGTTGGTTTTAAAAAACAAATTCCCATTATCATCGTAATAGAAAGTCGTTTCCCCCGTGCTGGACTTTGCTGATAACAGTCGGTTGCCCTCAAACTGATCGTAGATCACCGATCCATCATTAGAACCACCGGTATAACTCTTTTGGGTCATATTTCCGGAAGGGTCATAATCATAGGTAATGGTACCGTAGAGATCCGAAGCACTCGCTGTCTTCAAGCGGTTGTTTTCGTATGTAAAAGATTGGCTTTTTCCGACCTCTGAATTATTGATATTCAGTAAATTCCCGAGTTGATCCCAATTATAAGTATAATGAAGCAGAACGCCCTGGGTATCCGACAAAATACCTTCTTTGCGTTCTATCATTTCTCGATTTTGGTTAATCTTTGTATCCAGAGAGTTGATTTCGTCTAATAACGCTTCCTTTTTCCCTTGCTCATCAGCGAGAGTTGCCATTTCATTTTGCGAATCTTGATTTTTTTGTTGAAGCAAGCGATTTTCTTCTTTTAGATGCTGAATTTCCCGATACTTTTCCTGTAACGCTTCACTCTCATGCAAGGCTTGGTTGCTTATCAGACCATGGTTTGCTAATAAACCAGACTCTGGATAATAGTCAAATTGCTCAATTTCGGTCGGAGTCAGCACTATATCAGGGCTAACTGTTGTCGGATTGTAATATTCAATTTGACGCACTCTGGAACGAACGTTGTAATCCTCAAAATCGGCGTATTTTTCCGTTTTATTCTGGGTTTCGTAACTAATTGATTCCAGAAATCCACTGTAATCCTGGTAGGCTTTAATCACTGTGCTATCGTCTGGAAGAGTTTTGGTTAATAATCTTCCTGTGGGGGTATAAGTCATGCCAAATTGGCAACCTTGGTCCGTATATTGAGGACATGCGGTTTCCAAATCTGTTTGGTATTCATTCGGCAAAAATACTGCCTTATCGATAACGTTCCCTTGGGAGTTATATTGATTAAAGTCATAGGAATAAATAGCACGATATTCCTCACTGTCAATTGTTTCTGTTGAAGAAATCCTGGATAGCTGAGCTGAGTTATACTTTGAATCGCCAGAACTGTCAGGAATCTCATCATAGTATTCACGGTTGGTCGTCGTTGTAATCAGCTCTCCTGTTATTAGCGTTCCGTTGACAGAGTCTTGGAGAAGACGGTTTACGTTATCATACTGGTAGCTAATGACTTGTCCTTTTGCATCTATTTTGTTTTCTAAATTTCCTCGCAGATCGTATTGGTAGCTATTGTTAGACAGCACCTTTTGTGAATCAGCAGTGACCCATTCCTCTTTTCCAATCACATCGCCTAAAGAATTGTATTTGAAGTGGTTGGTCACGGCCATGGAAGCGCTTCCTGGGCTTTCTACTTCAACTGTCCTTCCTAAACCATCATACTGGTATTGAGTCGTCGCCAAAGTGCCTTCTTGATCGCCCTGTGCCACGGAAATCGGTTTTCTCTTATTGTTGTAGAAAGCAAACTTCGTTACATTGATGTGGGGCTTGCCCAAGGCATTACTTGTGGTTTCCGTGATTGTATTTCCATCGCTGTAGTTCCAGGTGGTGGTTGTGGGGGAAGAACCATCTTGATTGGCATCAAACGGAGTGATTTGTTGGGTCATCCTCCCCGTTGAATCGTATTTGTACTCTACCCAACTCACATTCCCTTCCGAGAGAAAGTAAGGATTACTTTTTTGAGCAAGGAGTTGCGGCGTTTGCCAAACTTTTTGCAGTACGACCTGTTTTCCAGCTTCTCGTTGGTGCACTGTCCTATAGGATCTTCCCAGTCCATCTTTATAGAGAATAGTGGCTCGAAAACCCTCTGGATCTGCCTTCCATAAGATACGGTCTTTGTGCTCAAAGTAGCTTGTGCCCGCAGAATCCTGATGCCAACTCATGTCTTTGTAGACTATAAGCTTCTCCTTGCTCGGTTTGATGGGGCTGGCATCCCCGATCATCATATTTGAACAAGATTGACCATCTCCAGCAATGCCTTGCTGCTTAATTTCATCGGGAATAAGCTCTTGATGCAATATCATTCTCCCAAAAGGATCGAGGCATTGTATATCCCAGAGATTACCTGAAGATTTACTGCCGACCTTTTTGCCAAAACGCGGATCGTAAAAGGTATAAGAGGTAAGGGCTTTTTTGCTGACATCAGGTTGGGCTGATTCCTGTTTTATGGCAAGCGCAGGATAGTTGCCATCGTAAGTAATCTTACTTGCCAAGGGGATATTGTCCTTGCCAATTAGATTGTAGGTCGTTTCTGGGCTATCGAGTGCTGCAACTTGAACAATACTTTGAGGATATCCATAATTTGTATATTCTCTATAGGCTTTACCCACCCATTGATTATTTTCGCTGTCATAAGCTAGCGAACTCTGTAAAATACCCTGACTATTGTAGTTATCAAAACTCCATTGAAGATCCCGACCCAGCTCAAAATCAGTAGTTTCTACCTGCTCGTAAGCAAGCTTCCCATTGGTGCTGATTCTGCTATAGCGGGGGAATCCCAATCGCCAATTTTGCAGGTCATTGTGATAAGTATGGTATATGGTTACTGGCTGATGATCTCTGTTGATATCTCCTTCTCTTGTTTGCTTAGTAGGATTGCCGTAAGCATCATATTCATAATTGGTAACCACACTGAATCCAAAGGTGGGGTCAGCATTAAATTTCTGAGTCAGAAAGGTTTGGTAAGTGTTTGGATTTAGTAAATTTCCGCCAACTTCGGGGGCATAAGTACATTGCGAGTTTTCACTGTTCTTGCCAGCACTACATTTGTACGTAAAGCGTTGGAATTGCTTGATACCAGAGGATGGGCAACCATGGGAACCCGATTGCATTTGCGATACATCGCATTGCAAAATATTTTGGCGAAAACCAATTAAGGGGAACTCCTGAGTATAGGTTGTCGTCACCACAGAGTTTAAGGCAAAATCTTTTTTGCTCACAAACTCAAAGCCCAACCAGCCTCTCCCCTGCCGGTTGAGTTTTGCGCCCTGGTAGAAAAAATCATATCGGTATTGATACCCTTGTTTTCCTGTTGCCGAGTCTGGTTTTCCTTCTCTGAGCAGATAGCTGTCCACCACATAGCGTTTTGCTTGTCCGCCTACATTGATATTTCTCACCTGAGAACCGACGTTTATCGGTGCAGGAATCTCCCGATTTGGCGAAGTAATATTTGTATTGGCAGAAACCACAGTTGCCCCAAAGGTAGCGTCCATTTGATTTTGATTGGGTTTAGCAGGCAAACCTTGATATAAAGAAGACCTTGTCAAGGGGCCGTAGCCGATCAAAATCTTTCCACCCAAGGGATTCGTAATTTGTGCGATGCTATCAGCAGGTCTAGGTACTGGAGTCCAGGCAAACTCAGTTGCTGGAAAACATTGGTCTGCTGAAGTAGACGCCATGTCTTTTGGAGCACATTCTTGAATCGAGGCGACTAAACTCCGGTTAGTATACGAACTGGTTCTGTAGGTTATGTTGTATTGTTTTACGAGAATATCCCTTCGCTTGGCTGGATCGGATAGCTTCGTTGCCACAGAGGAAAGTCTAAGCCGGGTTTCAATGTAGGCTTTACTTTGAACCCTGGTAAATTGATCGGGACGATTTTCATAACCGAAAATAACTTTGCTTTTTGCCCCCCCATTACTATAGGCATAATTGATTTGCTCAACATAGTATCGGTTTTCATGTTCACCATATTGAATCGTCATATCATTTCCGTAGCGATCTTTTTTCCCCACCAACGCCCAAACGCGCGTATAGGCATTATCCGATCGCTCCGTCAAAAAACGTCCCTTTAAAACAGCCTGCGAACTGTAGTCTGCCGATAGATTGCCGTAACTCAAAACGGTCCCGTCTTTTAAAGTCACCTCAAATCGGCAAGGTTCGTTTGGATTGCATTTCTCCACACCACTTTGTGAAGGATTATCATTAAGCGCTACAATCTTTTTCCAACTTTCTTTCTCCGTTCGATATTCATTTGGGGCGTCCGGCTTCCAGTATGGCTCCCCCGAATTTTCGTTAAGGCCAATCAGCCGCTGCCCGTCTAGACAAAAGCGGTCATCAGAATCGTAGTTAACTCCTCCTTTGAACCCATCCTGGATGTAAGTTGCTCCACAGCGTTCAAGTTTAGAAAGGCCACTGACCTGCCAGCCCATGCCCATAATGTCGTTCGGATCCTGGCTGTTGTAGGTAAAAGCCAGTTTAGGCTGTATTTTTTTAATGCCTGGAGGAACTTCAATCGGAAGGCGATAGGTGGCTGCGCCTGTGTGCAGGTCTGTTTCAAAATGCCCTTTATCTTGGGAAGTATAATAGGGAGCAGTTAGAGGTTCGGCAGACGCAGACGGTACCAGAATTCCCTGGAATCCATTTAAGAAGATATATAAGCAGATCAAGAATCCAATTAAAAATTTTCTGCCGATGGTTCGAGCAAAAACGCTTAAAATGCCAAAACAGGTAGATTGTTGCAATACAGTAGACATTAACGACCTCGTATAATTTTTTTTTAAAAGATGTAATGCAATGTGGTAACTAGAGTTTATTGGGAGGCAATTTTCACAAGTTTCCGACTATTGATCCAGGCTCCTGTTCGCCAGTCCGCTCGACTCTGCACTATATCCAGTAATCCATCGCCGTTGAGATCGATCAACCTTACGCCCATATCACCTTGCCCCTCAACCACAATAGGCGTTGGGGGGATATATTCCTTTTCCTCACTCCAACCGTTCCCATTATTGATCCAAGCTCCTTTTTGCGAGTCTGATTGATTCTGTATCATATCCAGCAATCCATCCCCGTTGAGATCGATCAATCTCACTCCCATATCACCTTTCCCATCGGCCACAATATTTGTTGGAGGGATATAATCGTTCTGGCTCTCACTCCAACCGTTCCCAGTATTGAACCAGGCTCCGGTTTGCGATTTTGAGGATGAAATATATTGATTCTGGACCATATCCAGCAATCCATCGCCGTTGAAATCGATCAACCTCACTCCCATATCACCTTTCCCATCGGCCACAATATTTGTTGGAGGGATATAATCGTTCTGGCTCTCACTCCAACCGTTCCCAGTATTGAACCAGGCTCCGGTTTGCGATTTTGAGGATGAAATATATTGATTCTGGACCATATCCAGCAATCCATCGCCGTTGAAATCGATCAACCTCACTCCCATATCACCTTTCCCATCGGCCACAATATTTGTTGGAGGGATATAACCGTTCTGGCTCTCTCTCCAATCGTTCCCAGTATTGAACCAGGCTCCGGTTTTTGAGTTCGAGGATGAAATATATTGATTCTGGACCATATCCAGCAATCCATCCCCGTTGAAATCGATCAACCTCACTCCCATATCATCACCTTTACTATCCACAATGTACGGGGGAGGAGTGTAATTGTTCTGGTTATTACTCCAATCATTGCCAGTATTGATCGAGGCGATTTTTCCTGGATAGTTCTCTCGACTCTGCACTATATCCAGCAATCCATCTCCGTTGAGATCGAGGAACCTCACGCCCATATCTCCTTGTTGGACTCTTCCGTCGCCCACAATGGGGGGAGTGATATATTTTGTCTCTCTCCAGCTGTTCCCATTATTGATCCAGGCTCCGTGTGACTTACCTCGACTCTGCACGATATCGAGCAATCCATCGCCGTTGAGATCGATCAATCTCACTCCCATATCATCACCTCCACTACCTACAATATTTGTTGGAGGGATATATGACCGATACGGATTCCAGTGACTCAACAGTTCATCAGCATAGACAAAACCATTGTCAAAGATAAACGATAATAATAAGAATATGACAGTCAAAAAGGATACGATTTTCATAGGAATTACTTTGCCGGTGGTTTTAAAATTATTTGGCGATCGCCCCCACTTATTTAGAATAGTCTCGGCTTTAGTCAAGTCGATTTTATCGACATAATCACCACTGATTATTTTTAACAATTCATGGACATAAAAGTCATTCTTTTGCATCCATGGTATCAATCCATAAACGACTTGAATCAACCCCATGGAGTCTTCAAGATTATCCTTAGAGATTATTTTATAACAATCCCGCTCATCTTTAGGGGTGATAATAAAGCTAGAAGACAGACTGTATAAGGGCTATAGCCTTCAAGCCTTTCTTGAAATAGAGGCGTTTATGAGGTTTAAGAGTCATCAGCGGCAGGAGAATAAACTGAACGGGCTTCATCGCCTTTTTTGAAATCAATTTCGCCAAAAATCCGTTCGTAGCTTAGTAATTGTTTAGCCATATTTACCTCTACTTATTCAGAGTATGTATCCCAACTCTGTAATGCTAATTTTTTAGGTTCTACCGAACTTGCTGTGTAAAAATATTAGATAATTATTATTATTATTGCTATAATCCTTATTGGGCGGGAGTTATAGTTTTTAATATTCAAATAATTCTTTATAAATAACCTGTCCGATCAGACCTAGTGGTCAATTAGCGCGGTTTTCTACACACTATGTGTAGTAGATTCATTTTTTATTACACTAATTTGAAGTATACAGGTTTTACTACTCTTGTCAACAGTTTTTTTGTTACGAAAGATTAATCGATATATAGCAAAGGGACTCTAATAAAAGCTGGTCAAAAGCTTTTGCTCCCCGCTCGCGGTGGCCTACGGCCTCCGCTACGGGAACACCAGATGGGGATTTCAAGGAAAGACCCAAGGAATCACCTTTGCGCGTACGCAAACGTTGTGATTAGCTGCAAAAGCTGATTACACTCCTTTTTATTATTAATAAAGAAATGGCCACCAGGAAACATGTCTATCGTGAAAGTGCTACTGGTTTGGTCACCCCAGGCAGTAAGTTCATCACTGTTGGCGTCGGTATCCTCCAAACCTCCGAAAACAGATATCGGACAATTAAGTGGGGGTTCGGTAGTGTAGGTATAGGTTTCGTTAATCCCTAAATCGGCTCGCAGGATCGGTAGAAACAGCTCCATTAGCTCCTGGTTTGCTAGCACAGCCTCTGGTGTACCATTATATTGACGCAATTCTTCGATCAACTCAGGCTTGGGCAAGTTATGAATGGGAGGTTTTCGGGCAGCTAATTGAGGAGCGCGGCGACCGGAAATGAACAGGTGTCGAGGACTCGGGGCTTCCTGGCGGCGGAGTTGACGGGCTAATTCAAAGCTGATTAGTGTTCCCATACTGTGACCAAAAAAAGCGAAGGGGATATCTAGATAGGGCAGTAACAGTGGTGTTAGGGTTTCAATCAGGGGCAATAGTCCAGTAACCAGGGGTTCCCGCAGTCGCTTGCCCCGTCCAGGCAGTTCCACTGGGCAGACTTCGATATCCGGTGCCAATTGCTCTGGCCAAGTGCGAAAGCTAGAAGCAGCACCACCAGCAAAAGGAAAGCAAAATAGGCGCAGGCGGGCTTTAGGATTTGGTTTTGGGCAAGTGATCCAAGAGTTGGTAGTAGTCATTGGTTATTTTGAAGAGAACAGGGAGTAGGGAGTAGGGAGTAGGGAGTAGGGAGTAGGGAGTAGTGAACGAAATTATCACAATTCCTACACGGATTGCTATCTTTGGAAAGTAATCAATAGACTTCGCCGCAGAAGTCGGGAAATGGATCACTTTTGTAATACAAGATAATAGGCTTAGTGGTTATTTCACTAAGCCCATAAATAGTTTACAATAAAATCCGAGTTATATTAATATCATGTGCAGATAATTAGTGATAAAAAACCTTGTCCCTTGAAACCTTACTCCTTTCTTCTGCCCTCTGCCTTCTGTTCAGAAAACCCTATTTAATACCAGTAAAACTTACTATTACCCGATTCAAATCGGATATTGAAGGCAGATTACTATCAGTTATTGATGGCATTGGCGAGCTATTGATGTCAACAATATCACCTGTATAGTAGTAAGGTTTAATATTATCTTTTTCTTTGCCTTTCTTGCGAGCAAAATATAGTTTAACTTGTTCTCCTTGGTTTGCCTGAGAAGTAATATAGCCAACTAGGGCATGTTCATGGGAGTGAAATCCATTTTTCCAGTGGTATTGTTTAGGTAATTGCTTTTCTAAGGTCGGCCAAGTCAGTAAGTTCCATACTCCATGATTAGTATGATCTACCATATTTTCAAACCACCAATTAACAGTTGATTTTAAATATTTGTCAACGTAGGATGAGTCTTCCAAGCTAAGTGTTCCTGCCATTTGATCTAATTCAGCATAGACCCACCATTTTTTGTCAAGGTCACGAACACCTTTATCATTCTCATCAAAACTAATACCTCTACCCCAAAGCCCTGATTCTACATCATAAGCTTCCTCTAGCATACGAGATGCACCGATTTGGGCAAAGTCAATAAATCTTTGATTATTGAGAAGTTTACCAGTTAAGTAAATCATCCAAAAGGCTTTCATGGAATGACCATAATCTGTCGGCAGTTTTCCCTCTCCTATATTGTTAATTTCCATCCAGAATAGATTATATTCAGGGCTATAAAATTCGTTGATTACTGTACTTGATAATTTTAATAAATCTTGTTTCCATTCTGATTGATAAGGTTCTGGTAAGATTGGTACCAGAATAAGCATGTAGGTATAGATCTGATCCAATTGGGACAGCAAATGTTTTTTCTGTTTAAGCCAATTGTTAGTAACATTTTCATTTTTAACTTGCTTGGGAAGCCACATCATCATCTCTAGTTTTGGATCATAATAGGTCTCAAAGATAAAGTCCTTTAGTTTAATAATTTCTGGTAATAGTTCCTGATCTTGAGTTAGATAATAATAAAAAGCCATTCCCTGTAAAGCATAGGCTAGTTCTTGACTAGTACGCTTTAAAACAGAAGGGCCAGATTGGCGATTTTCTATTTTCAAGTAACTAAATGCACCACCATTTTCTCGATCAAGTCCATAGTTACGAATCCAATCTATTCCAGCTTTTGCTAAACTAAGAAACTTTGGGTTTCCACTTAAATGATAGGCTACGCAGTATGTGTAAACTTGACGAGACTGAGAGACAATATAGTTTTTATCTAAGTTGTTGGTAACATAACTATAATTGTCTCCTAAGTTAGTAAAAGTTGAACAGGGTTTAGATGGATTTACTAGATCACCATTGTCGCAGCGAAAACTAGGAAAATTACCCACAGGTTTACCGTAAGCAGTTTCCATCAACCACCAAGGATTGAGGTCTTCTTCTAGATGCTGTAACCATTGTTGACCCATCGTTATTTCTGTAGTTTGTTGTGATAATATTGGTTTAAATACGGTATAAAAGCAACAAACTATCAAGATAATTATGCTACTAATTAGACTAAATGCAAATTTGTTTGTGCGAATTTTGTTCAGCATTTTATTGATTCTAGTAAATTTCTGCGAAAGTAACTTCTATTTTCTTCATTTCAGGTATTGATTGTAACGGTTTTTTATTGATTTTTTCAATTTTACCTGTATTATAGTAAGGTCTAATTCCTTTGTTTTCTTGTCCTTCCTTACGGGCAAAGTATAGTTTAACTTTTTCTCCTTGAGTTGCTTGAGTAGTAATATAACCCACTAAAGCATGTTCGTAACTGTGAAAACCATTTTTCCATTTCGATTGTTTAAAACCTTTCGTTTCTAATGTTGGCCAAATTACTTTATTCCAGATTCCATGATTAGTATGATCTACCATATGCTTAAACCACCAATTAACTGTTGATTTTAAATAGTTGTCAACGTAGGATGAGTTTTCTAAACTCAGAGTTCCTGCTACTTGATCCAATTCAGCATAGATCCACCAAGTTTTATTAAGGTCTTTAATTAATTTTTTATTTTGATCAGCATACAATCGTGAATACCATGTTCCTGATTCAGAATCATAGGCTTCTTTGAATAACTTATCAGCACTAGTTCTCGCAAAAGTAACAAATCTGTCATTGTTAACTAATTTACCAGTTAGGTAGATCATCCACAAAGTTTTTATTGAATGTCCATAATCAGTTTTGCCAGTTAATATTTTTTTATCTTCTGGATTGTCAATATAATACCAAAAAGTATTATATTCAGGACTGTAAAACTGGTTCATTAAGATACGCGAGATGTGAACCAAATCTTTTTTCCACTGCGACTGGTAAGGTTCAGGTAATATCGGTGCGAGAAGCATTAGATAGGTGTTCATTTGATCTAATTGATAGACTATTCCTTTCCTTTGTTTTGTGGATTCTTGGTTTTGAGGGTTTTTAGGGAATTGAAGTATTATATCTTGTTCTGAATCATAGTAATTTTCAAAGATAAAGTCTTTTAATTTAATGATATCTGGCAAGACTTCTTCATCTTGAGTTAGATAGTAATAAAACGCCATGCCCTGTAAAGCATAGGCTAGTTCTTGACTATTACGCTCTGAAGCAGAAGAAAGAGAAGTAAGATTATCTTCAGATAAGACAGTAAATACACCTCCATTTTCTCGATCAAATCCATAGTTACGAATCCAATCTAATCCGGATTTAGCCAAAGTTAAAAATTTAGGATTTCCAGTCAAGTGATAAGCTACTCCGTAGGTGTATACTTGACGAGACTGAGCAACTATGTACTTTTTATTAAAGAAATTTTTAATCCAATTGTCTTCATCTTCTAAATCCTTAAACGTTGGGCATGGTTGAGACAAATCAAGTATCTCTCCATTTTCACATCGCAAGCTAGGAAAATTACCTACAGGTTTTCCAAAAGCACTTTCCATTAACCACCAAGGATTGAGGTCTTCTTCTAGATGCTGTAACCATCTTTCACCGGTTAGGGTTTGTAATTTTGGCTCCAGTAATATAGGTTGGCTAATGGTTGGTGACAAGCCAACTATCAAGGTAATTACTAAAGTAGTAATAATTACATATAAATAAAATCGATATTTTTTCATCATCTGTAAATAAATGGTTTTAGCAATTTGAGTAAATCAGAAATTCATTACGTTTCTTTTATTTCCGTCATTGCTGATAAATCTTACTCAGCTAAAGCTCAGGGGGTGACAAGCTAATTGAAAATCTTACAGGGGTTAGGTTTTAGGGGTTAGGTTTTAGGTAAAATTGCCCTTGCGGGATGGATTGATTAAAACTATCTATGCAGTTGGATTGGTGAAAATTGCTTCAACTGCTGGAAAATACAACAACACGAGTTGCGCTCATTAAACCCAAAACCTAAAACCTAAAACCTAAAACCTGCCTAGGTTTGAGCTTTGTTGTCACCCCTTGAGACTTTATAGCTATGATAATTGCTATATCTTTGAGTATTATCTTTGAGTAAGTTTACAAAATTTTTTAGCAAATCTTTTGCCAATAATCAAATAACTTTCCGTTGTAAAGTGAACCTTGTCTTGCAAAGCCAAGTCATCTGTAGTAATCATCTCAGTAGGTGGTAACTGGACTGTTTCCTGTTGCGCTTTAACCGTTTCCCAGTTCGAGAGCTTTGTTTTAAAAGTAGTGGTGCCAATTTGAGCAAAAACTACTGGTAACTCAGGTTTTCCTAAATCTTGACGGAAATCTTTTACCAACGTAACAAATTTATCAGCCCACTGATTAGGGAAATATCTTCGACTTGGATCGGCTTTAGGATTAAGGGCATCACTTTCTCCCTGAAAGAATAGTATACCTTTAATTTCTCCCATTGGTGAAGCCGCATAGACTCGCTTTAAGCAAGAGCCATACAAAGTATCTTCACTTAGATCTTTTTGCCACTGTTGAATAGTAGTGTCCCATTTAGCACAGGGAATTAAACCAACAATCAGTTCAGGATCGTATTTGAGCAATTCAGTAGCAAAGGCCATCCCTGGACCGACTCCAGCTGACTTATCTTCAACAGACGTGATCAACTTGTCCACTTGGTGAATCAATCGGTTCGCTGCCTAGATGCCAGCGGTAATCGTTTCCAAAGACAAAAACTCTGGGGTGGGTAACGGAACTAGCAGGTGTCAACGGACCACTTCCTGACATATTCGACTGTCCTGCCAAAATAAATAAGGACATCTTGCCTGGAAAATTTGCAGGAACCGGTTTGCTTTGATCATCCTTAATAGCGGAAGTCTTGAGGATACCGTAGCGTCTGAGCAACTGGTCTGCTTGAGCAGACTTTTGTAGTTTAATACCTAAAAAAGTACAGATAACTAAACCGATAACTAGATAGGAAAGTCTGGACCAAACTTTCATGATATTGCCTTTTTAGTTGAGATTTTCAATAGTTAGGATTTTAACGGTTATCATAGTAATAATGTCCTCAGTATTTTTGACTAATTTTGAAATTCCCTACTCCCTGCTGCCTGCTCCCTGCTCCCTGCTCCCTAAAAACCAGAAATTTTACCTCACAAGTCCTAGAAACGCTATATGTTAGTTAAAAGCAAATTTAACTTCAGTAATTACTAGTAAAAAAAAACTCTCATATCTTTATGAGAGTAAAACGCTGAAATATAGCTGATAAATTTTAGAATAACGGTTGTCATGCTGACACAACAATATAGAAATAATGCTACAGGGATTCTAAATGAATTGTAGTGATTTTTGATGCCATATTACCTGCTCCCTGTTCCCTGTTCCCTGTTCCCTGTTCCCTGTTCCGCTGTAGACTCTAAACCCAAGGACCTTGAATTGCGAATGTGATACCAGGCTCTTGAATGTTCACGAACATGATCCGACCATTGGGTGAGAAGCAAACACCAGCAAACTCACTGTTGTTAATCGCATTCCGTGCCAACTGGTAAAGCTCACCTTTAGGATTAACCCCAACCAGGAATTGGTCACCACCACCATCTTCACAGAGGATGAGATCTCCAGAAGGACTAATGGTCACATTATCTGGGTGTTCTAGTAAGCTGCGGTCATGGGACTCAATAAACAGTTCAATGGTGCCACCCTCTTGGGGATTGCTACCAGGAACATAGCGCCAGACTTGACCAGCTCCATTCGGCCATCCAGTCTCTGGATTTAACGAACCACCACTAGTAGATGTAAAGTAAACTTCATTATTACCGTACCATGCCCCTTCTCCCCTGGTAAATTGGGTTGCTCCTTTAGCAAAACCTTCAACCCGCACAGTATCTTCTTTGGGGTCTACATCCTCAATCCGAACCCATTCCACTGCCATGGGCTTACCGACAGGGAAGTTTTTAACCGTGATTTTCTGAAATGTTCCCTTGATCTTTAATGCCTCTAGTACACCGCCTGCTTTTAAGTTGCCTGGTTCCTTGGGAACAAAACGATAGAACAGGCCATCCATCCTGTCTTCAGTCTGATAAACAATCCCAGTATTGGGATCTACTGCAACGGCTTCATGGTTAAAGCGACCCATTGCCACTAGAGGCTCAGCTTGCACTACTTGACCGGTAATGGGCACTTCAAAGTTATAGCCGTGCTTCATCGAAACACTTCTGGGGTCATCTACCGGATAAGTGGTGGGAGTAACGGTGCTTTCTTCACAAGTAATCCATGAACCCCAAGGGGTTGGTCCACCACTACAGTTTCGTTCAGTACCAGCAAGGGAAGTGTACTGTTTGACCAGTTGACCATTGGCTCCCACTACTAGTGTTGTTGTCCCTCCGAGACACATGGGGTCATACTTGATATACTCTACTGCTACCAATCCATGTTTATCCAGTTGATGGGGGCTAAGTTCATGATTGCGCACCAGGACAGTATTACCTCCCGGTGCAGGAAAAGCCGCCATGCCATCGGGTCTACCAGGCACCAAATTGCTATCACTCATGGTGTCACCTGTGCGGGATAAGACTTTATAGCTAAATCCGGTTGGCAGGTCTAATAATTGATTAGGGTCTGGCTGAAGTGAACCGAAGCCTTTAGCTCGAAATGATTTACCAAGGGCCTTCTTGGCAAAAACCTCTTTCAACGGGGATGCTAGAATTACACTGGCGGTGCTAGCACTGGCTAAGGCAAAGAAGTGACGTCGTGATAAAGTCATTAGGTGAATAACGGATAGGTGTTTGATCACTCAGAGCCATCAGCTCTATGCCCATCAGGATAAATCGTCGAACTATCCAAGTAGGCATCACAACTATCGACGTTCTGGGCTCGAAATAAGTTGCAACCCCTCAACTGAGCCTTGGTAAGGATAGCTCTTTTCAGGTTAGCATTACTCAAATTGGCATGGCTGAGATTGGCATGGCTAAGGTCAGTGTCCCTCAAGTCCGCTGCTTGGAGATTGGCACCAGCTAGATTTGCGCCCTGTAAATTGGCACGACGTAGATTTGCTCTGAACAGATTGGCATTCTGAAGATCCGCCCCAGAGAGATTAGTCTGGTAGAGTTGGGCATCACTTAACTGAACTGCTTGAAGTTGAGCTTGGTGCAACTTGGCTTGACTTAGATTAGAGTAGGGCAGGTAAGTTTTTTTAAGATTGCTGCTGGTCAGGTCAATTCCTTGTATATCTGCTTCAAACAAGTCAGCTTCACTGATATCTACTCCACTAAAGTCTCGTCTACCCCTAGCATATTGTTCAAGTAACTCGGCTCCACCAATCTTTTTCATTGCGCTATATTATATAGGTCAGCTTTTGCCGCCCAATACCAATTTATAAAATAATGTCAATGCGTATTTATGCTTAATTATTTTATAAAGGTATAACTTTGTAGCGCCTTACACAGTTAATTATAATTCTTTTTTAATATTTGTAAATATTTACTACGGAAAAGAAAAAATATTTGACAATATAATTTTTTTTTATTATAATTAAAAATTTCTCGGAGCAGGGAGCAGGGAGCAGGGAGC
>NZ_CEYLVT010000038.1:0-43247 GCF_982860115.1 Moorena sp. | reverse complement strand
ATTACCAGAAAACTAGTCGAGTCTGGGTTGATGTAGACGATTGGCCAGGAAATCGTAAGCGTAGGAACAGACAAGCGCGACAAGGTCAGGATGCAGCCATTAGAACTAAGCGCGAACCTATCATTGAAGCCAATGCCTTAATGGTTGATGAAAACGGAAATATGGAATTAGTGGCTATAGTTGAAGGTACCATAAAACCGCCGGTTTATCAACGAACAAATTGTGTTGGGAATAAATAAATAATTAATGGGGAATGGGCAGAGGTGTTGACTAGGAAATTCGACTTAAAAATTACCTTATCAATCTTAGGATTACTGGGTTTATGGGGAATAGTTATCCCGACACCAGTACAGGCTGTTGTTGAACAATTATCTTTCCCAGATCAAGGATTTGTTGATACAAAAGAAATCGCACAAAAGGCCTTTGGCCACGCTTCGCGATCGGTTTATGACCCCTTAGCAACGGGCAGAAACTATTACAAGGCAGGACAGTTTGCTAAAGCAGCAGCAGCATGGAGTGAAGCGGTTGAAAATTATGGAGTGAAAGGGGATGATCTCAAACAAATCCTAAGTTTGAGTTATTTGTCTTTGGCTTACCAAGAACTAAGTCAATGGGATGTTGCTGAGCAAACAATTACTGAAAGCATCAAGCTCTTGCAGTCTGCTCCTGAAGCTGACCCTCTGATCTGGGCAAAAGTCCTTAACACTCAGGGTAAATTACTGCTCTATACTGGACAAGCTCAAACTGCTTTAGAGACTTGGGAAAAAGCCCAGGAGTTTTACGAGCAAGCAGGTTATGAAATGGGGGCATTAGGGAGTAAAATTAATCAAGCCCAAGCCCTGCAAAGTTTAGGGTTCTATCGCCGCTCGAAAGGTCTGTTGGAAGAGATAAACCAGCAACTAGCTGCTAAACCGGATTCGGTACTGAAAGCCAGTGGACTCAGGAGTTTAGGATTGGCGTTACAAATGGTTGGGGATTTTGCTGCTAGTCAGGAGGTGCTAGGGTCAAGTTTAGCGATCGCTAAACGTCTAGAGGCTGCTCCTGAAATTAGTGCTATCTTGCTCAGTCTGGGAAATACTGCTGCCTATGCCGGGGATACTGAGGCTGCACTAAGCTATTTTCAACAAGGGGAACAAACAGCCCTTAATCCCCTAGACCGCTTGCAAGCTCGACTCAATCTACTGCGCCTGTTTATTCAATCGGAACAATGGCAACAGGTAAATACCCTAGTAGGCCAAATTCAAGGTCAATTGAGGGAATTACCTGCTACTCGTGCTTCTATCTATGGAACGGTTAACCTGGCCGCTAATTTGGACAAAATAGAAGCGCAGCAGCAACCCCTAAATTCTCAAGAATTGAATCAATTGCTAGTCCAAGCGGTCAAGTCAGCTAAAGTCTTGAAAGACCCCCAAGCTGAAGCCTATGCTCTTCGGGAGTGGGGAAAACTTTATGGTCAACAGGGTCAATTATCCGAAGCAATTCGCCTCACCAAGCAGTCTTTAACCATTGCTCAAAGTATTCAATCTACGGATATTATTTACCAAGCCGCTTGGCAGTTAGGAAAACTATTCAAACAACAACAACAACCTGACCATGCCGTAGCAGCTTACACTGAAGCGGTCAATGCTTTAAAATCTCTCAGGGGTGATTTAGTTGCTATCAACCCAGATCTTCAGTTTTCTTTCCGAGAAAGTGTCGAGCCAGTTTACCGGGAATTTGTAGCACTGTTGCTAGAGGGGACTCCTACTCAAGCTGATTTAGCCCAAGCCCGGGAGTTGATTGAATCTCTGCAACTAGCTGAACTGGATAACTATTTTCATGAAGCTTGCTTGGATACTCAGACTGCAAAAATTGATGAAATTGATCCTAATGCAACGGTTATCTATCCGATTATTTTACCTGACCGTTTAGCAGTGATTGTTTCCGCACCAGGTAAATCCCTCGACTACTATGCTACTCCTATACCAGCAGCAGAGGTAGAGAATACTCTCAGAACATTGTTAAGCTATTTCCATCCTGTTTTCACTCCCCAGCAACGCTTACCTTTATTAAAACAGGTTTATGACTGGCTAATTCGACCCGCAGAAGCCAATCAAACCTTAGCCAATAGCAAAACCCTGGTTTTTGTGCTTGATGGCAAGTTTCGTAGAATCCCGATGGCAGCTTTACATGATGGGGACCAATTTTTAGTAGAAAAATATAATCTTTCCCTATCTATCGGTTTACAACTCCTAGAGCCACAACCCTTACGTCAACAGCAATGGAGTATGGTTAGTGCGGGCTTAAGCGAAGCTCGTCAAGGCTTTCGGCCTTTACCGAGTGTGAAAGATGAGATTGAACAAATTACCAGAAACCTGTCAGGCTCGGTACTAGTCAATCAGGAATTCACCCGCAGCAACTTTGCCAGGGAAATGAATAGTAAAAGAAATGTAGTACACTTGGCGACCCATGGTCAATTTAGCTCCAATGCTGAGGATACGTTTCTACTAACTTGGGAGGGTCGCATCAATGTCAAGGAATTGGATCAAGTGCTACGTAGCCGAGCATTTGTTGGAGAAGGAGGGATTGATTTACTGGTTCTAAGTGCTTGTCAAACAGCAATAGGAGATGACAGAGCTGTGTTAGGTTTAGCTGGGTTTGCGGTCAGATCTGGAGCGCGATCTACTATTGGCAGTTTATGGTCAGTGCGTGATGACTCTACAGCGATTTTAATGACTAAGTTTTACGATTACTTGCAACAACCAGGGATAACAAAAGCAGAGGCACTTCGGAAAGCCCAGCTAGATTTGATGACAGACTCTAACTTTAATGAACCTGTATTTTGGGCTCCTTTTGTGTTAGTGGGTAATTGGTTATAATGGCTCTACTAGGGTGGCTATGATCAACTATAGCAATCCGTATAGTAATTGCAATAATTTTTGTTCCTTGTTCCCTAATCCCTAGGAATTTTAAAATAAGGCTGTATAAACAGGATGTTAAAGTCTACCAGTCGCAACGGGAGAATAGATTACTCAGAAAAGACTTGCGCCAAGGTGTCACTGGGGAGTCTGTCCGGAAAGTCACAGTACGATTTTCCTTGGTGTTCCACGGTGCCAATGGTAAGTGACCTTCCTCCGCTTTGTTTTTGTTGAAAATTTCTGCATACCAGTTTACTTTTTCCCACCACTCGTACCATGTTTCATCTAATAATTCATCATACTCTCCCTTGGGTAAGCCACGCTCAGCAATAATTTTGTCTAAGATCTGCTTTTGTACACTGAAGCCAAACTTTCCATCTGAGTGTTTGACCCAAAGGGTGTTAAGAGTACGTAGCTTTTCGCAGGAGCACTGTTCAATATGTTTGAGATCGAGCCAACCTTCTTTTTCTCGCTCAGCGATGTAAAGCATAATACGAACATTTTTTAGGTCAGCATCTCTCCAGTTTGCCGATTTCATAAAGAAGTGAAGTTCAGCTAGGAAGTGATTGAAAAGAGAGTCTTTGACCATTTGATAGTCTCGACCGTTTTCAGATAGTAACT
The DNA here is from genome assembly GCF_982860115.1 of Moorena sp. NCBI lineage: Bacteria > Bacillati > Cyanobacteriota > Cyanophyceae > Coleofasciculales > Coleofasciculaceae > Moorena > Moorena sp. The sequence continues at coordinate 39,729 of NZ_CEYLVT010000038.1, read as the reverse complement.
CAATGTATTCTCGATGAAAATTTTCTACGGCATTCGTTGAGAGTATTGACTGTTGTTGAGGAAGAAAGCTAGGTATAGGAATTTCTGTATCGATATCAACGTTCGGAAACTTTTGCCAAGCAGTATCAAGCATATCAAAGGCTTCTTGGTAAGCTTTTAAGGCTTCCTCTATCTTACCTTCTGTTCTCAACAAGCTCCCTTCTACTCTTTTGACATGAACCTGAATTGCCCATTCTTCGGGGACATCTAGATTGGGTTGTGAGGGTAAGAGATTTTTTTCCTTTATCTGTTTAATCCTTTGCCTAGCCTCATTCCACCGTTCGGTTGCTTTATTATCCTGTTCAAAGTCTTGATACTTCTGACTAAGTTGCTGATTTGCTAAAGAAATTGAAGCTAGGAGCATGGCTTGCTTAAGATTGCGCTTGTCTTCTCGGATTAGTGTAGACTTACTGACTTGAACCCATGCCTCTTGTGCTTCAGAATACAGCCCCTTGTGTTGGAGTTCTGCAGCAAGTTCAGAGAGCCTATGAATGGTTTCGATATCTTCTTTGATTATTTTATGAGCAGCTTTAGCTTCCGCTACCATGATCATTTCCTTTCCTGCCACTACTCCTGAAACAATTGCTCCCAATACAGCTATACTTAGCACCATAGCACCAATCTGAATCCGCCGTTGAGCCTTCCGATTCGCCTCAGTTAGTACCTGATTTATCTTCTGGGTTGCTGCCCGATCTTTCCTCTCTCTGTCTAATTCTGCTTCCAGCTTTTCTTGAGCGATTTGCTCCTCAATCCCCTTCTTTTCACTAGCCGCCAAAAACTGTTGATCTAAATAACTTAAATTCTTTCTTTTTGCCCAAGCCTGAGCATCCTTGAGAGCCTTCCCCCGCAACAACAGCGACTCATCCTGACATCCCGACGCCACCCAAGCCCTAAACCCTTCGGAATAAGGACGTAATGCAGCTAATTCTTGTTCAATCCAGTCTTGATTAAAGACTTGATGATAGATACGGTTATAGACTTTAAGAACTGGAAAAGCTCCAACTCTCTGCTTGACTACTAATCCAGATAACTGTAACTTACCTTCCTCAAAACTGTTATTAGCAACAACTTCCCCCTGTTGCCACACTTGCTGATACAATTCCAACAAGTAGGCAGACCGTTGCTCATTACTGAGAATGCGATCGCGTATGGTCTTCAAATGCTCTGGCTCATCGTTAGCTTCCCAGTTCGAGATGATATGCGATCGCACCAATTGCTCAATCCATTCCTTCTCCCCTTGTTTTAAGGGATCGAAAACCGACGCAGAACTAACCACCAACTGACACAGCTTTTGGGTAAGAAAGGGCTGTCCTCCTGTCCAGTCTAAGATTTCCTCGATCACAGCCTGGGGGTTGCTGACCTGTCCCGCCAATCCCCTAACTAACGGCTCAACTTCATGGCGTTGAAAGCCATGTAACTCAACCGCCCGTCCGATATTAAACGGGGTTCGGTCTTTATCTTCAATTAAATCCCCCGGTGTCACCACCCCCAACAGCACAAAACTAAGGCGATTATAAGCAGAATTTTCTGCCCGTTTGTTGTAACAGGCTCGAACTAGGGCAAAGAAGTCATCTTTGAAGCTTAATTGCAGAACACTATCGATTTCATCAATAAAAATAACAATTGGTTGAGCAATATATTCAAACAATACCTCTTTGATAAACTTACCAAAGCACTGCACCGGAGAAATCTTTTGGTGCTGTTGAAGCCAATGGTATTCATCAAACCTATCGTAGAGTTCCAACTCAGACACTAACCCACTAATCAAACCGCCATACCATTCCCGTGGGGGAATCTGTTGCGATCCGAGCATGGTAATATCAATAGAAGCACAAACAATGTCTTCTTGTTGCAACCGTTTTATGGTTTGAACTTTTAGGGAAGACTTACCCATCTGACGGGAATTTAACACATAACAAAATTCCCCTTCTTTTAGGTATTGATACAACTCCTCATCGGCCTGACGTTTGACATAACTGCTAGCATTAAGGGGTAATGCGCCGCCTACTTGATAAATTTGCATAGTCTGGGTTTCCATCATTGGGTCTCCTGGAATCGTGCTTGAAAATACTCGCGATACAACTGACAACGGAGAGTTACCTGATGTGCTTGTAAATGAACTAATCCCATACTGTGTAGTTTGTAAGCTGATCGGGATTCTAAGGGAATCGGACAACTGGCCTCAATCACATCTTTAAAAGCATCAGCCAAAGCTTGGTGTTGCTGTAGCATCTGCCAGAGGTGTCGTAGATGGTTGCGATAAATTCCAGCTTCGGTGGCAGCATTGTTTAATACCTTCTCTAGGGAACCAGTACCATTAAATTTGAGATGGTTAAAGCATTCGCCAATTAAATAGGGATGTCCACCTACTAACCCCTGCAATTGTTCAACCTCAGATGCTGTACAATCAAGTTGGTATTGTTGCGCTAATTCAATAATTTGCTCTTGGGTCAATTCCGGTAACTCAATCGGAACACCAACATTAAACGGGGATTCGTTAAGGTTAAGGGGAATATAAACTTCTGTGGAATGAACCACCACTAATCGGAGCCGTTCTAAACGTTTACCCATCTTGGCTTTCTCATGCCAAGCCCTTAGCATTCCTAAAAAGTCCGATGCCACATCACGATGAGGAAAAACTCGGTCAACCTCATCCAAACATAAGACCACTGGCCTGTTAACCTGCCTTAGCAAATACCGTTCAAAGTAGTTGGTACAAGCCATTTTACTAGTCGATAATCCTTCGTACCAATAATCAGCTAATCGATTAGCTAATCCTAAACTTTCACTGACACAGAAGCTAAACCACTTGAGTAATGAATTAAGATTGCCAAGGTCAGCGTGGTTAGCCAGGTGCAGGTTAATATAAACAGTTTGATAGCCCTGCTGGGCAACCAACTTTCTCAGCACTCTAGCTATCAGTAAGGTCTTCCCCATTAGACTTGGTGCTTTAATTCTCACCAAGGCACCTGGACGTAAAAGTGTTTGATAACAAGTGCTTTCAATGGGAGGGCGTTCAACATAATAGTCAACGTCAGGGATAGACTCGTCCTGATCTAAATCCGGTGTCCACGGATCTGGATTAACGTTGCTATTGCTGGGTGTGCTTTCTTGATCTAGAAAAGCGATCGCTTTCCAGTCTTGCCCCAATTTTTCACTAATTTCTTGAAAATTCAGGTTATCGACAGGTCGGCCATTGAGGTAATTATTGAGGGTTGATAGAGATATCTCCAATTCCTCAGCTAAGTCTTTCTGGCGAGGATAACCGTTGCGCTTAAGAGCTAATTTAACCTGGTCAATAGACTCTGGATGAACTCTGAGTGAGCGAGACATAGTTGTCGGTTCGATGAACTACTCAAACTATAACTATCTTTTATAGTCACTCAGCCCAACTCAGGTACAACTCAGGTACAAGTCGGCAATCAATTATAAGTTGGCCATAACTCACCTGATCTCAATAGCTTCCAAGGTCTGAACTGCTTTAGCCTCAGGGTTTGATGAAGTTGTAGTTCACCTGAAACAATTTTCATGAACAATCTCGAAAGCTTCCAAACCCTTCTGGAAATTGTGTTACTAGTTCTAACCCTCTCTAGTGAATCTCCATTCTTAGGTATTGCTGCTGCTATTTGTGCATTGTTGTATTTGTTAATCGACTCTGAGGATTCAGATAATGGTAAGGAGTGAGGCGGTTGTTTAGCTCCAGAGATGGGAAGATAGGGAGATAGGGAAATGGGGAGATACGGAAATGAAATTGATCTGTACTCGTAATTTCCACCATTGATATAAAGATACCAAATTAATCAATGAATACTTCATCGGAAGTTCCCGATTCCCGATTCCCGATTCCCGATTCCCTGTACTATAGTCGTTAGTTTAACAACTATCGAAATCAAATTATACTACAAATTTTGCCGATTGACTATCTGAATTTTATTGACAAAATAAGCTTTTCGATGCTGCAATGATTCAGCCAAGTCTAGCCCCTTTTGAAATGCTGCTAAGGCTTGAGGATAGTTATTCATATCCATATAAACTTGACCAATTTTGTCGTAAGTATTCATCAAACCATAGTAATTATAGGACTTTTGTTCAACTTGAAGCAAAACCTCATACACTTGCAAGGCAAACTCTGGCTGCTGAGAGGTAAGGTAAAGTTCTGCTAGAGGTTGTAGTGCTTGGCTAGCATGGGCAAACTGCTGTAGAGACCAGGCTAAGGAATAGGCTTCTTGATAGGTTTGACTAGCTTTTTCTGGTTGATTGAGGCTGTTGTAGTCAGATGCGATCGCAATTTTCAGGGCTGGAATCAGGTTATCATTGCCTTGACTGAGGTAAATGTCCACTAATTGCTGCTTTTTGGGCAATGCCTGGTCTGGTTGTTGGTCTTGGTCGTAGATATAAGCTAGCTGTTGTAAATAAGCCACTTCTTGATTTATGCGTTCGCGAAGCGGTTCCAAAGGAACATCGCTCTGAGCTTGAGCCAGTAATTCCTCATAGGTTTCTGCTGCTTTGGGATAATCAAACCAAGCCATGTGCAATTCACCCATAGTCTTCAAGGTAGCCTCAACCGCTGCCATATCGCCCTCGTTTCGAGCATCAGCGAGAATTTGCTCATAGACTGTCAACGCTTGTCCTGGCACTCGGATCTGTTCATAAGCCTTACCCAAAGCTTTTAACAATGGCAGATTGATCGAGTCTTGTGCTTCATTTTCCTGCTGAATCTCTTCCAAGCGTGCCGTAATTAGTTGCACTGACTGCTTATTGTTTTCATTCCAGGCAACTCCTCCTACTCTGCCCAACGTTTGCACTTCTGCCACTGGCTCCCCTAGCACTCGCCGCAGCCGGATTTCCCGATACCAGATGTCAAAGGCTTTCGATTGATTACCAGCTTTGAATTCAGCTTCAGCTTCAGCATTCAGTTCATCCAACGCTTCCTTGAGTCTAGAACGTTCGGAAGGGTTGAGAGGTTCGTCTGGGGATAAGGAAGGAAGGAGGGGATCAGGAGCAGTCAGTTCCAATGGATTGGGATTATCATTATCACTTGATTGGGATAAGGTCACACTAGCAAAACATAAGGGGAGTATAGCAGCGGATAATGCTATGATCATCCACTTGCTTAGTTTGGGTCCGAGAGGATGTAAGCGCAAGGTAGCCATAAGGAAACTAAAGAACGTTACTACCAGTTAGACTAGCGATTTTAGGTTCAAATTGACATCTCCCCATCTGCATCTGTAGTCCTACTTTCAAGAATTGGTATTATTTCTGCCCCCCTGCACTAGTTTGACCGCTTCCGGGACTAAGTTTGTTCCTGCTACCAAGATTTAGGACTGACAAAAGAGGTGTAACTAAAACGACAATATAGTCAGTCCTCCAGAATATACCTATAAATATTGTAAAAATAAGCAAAAGTGTAAAATTTTGTTTAAAAAAATACACTTATACCATTCATTCGTATATCTTAAAATTATCCTGGTTTTATGACAACTTATTATCATGGCGGTTTCCTGAACAAAAACTATTGATAAACTATCCATAATCTGAGTGATAAAAGCTTAATTTATAGATTAAAAAAAACATAATATGGTATTATTGTATGATCTGATTATGTGCTCTTATTTTCAAGACATATTCGCTCAATTATCGGGCTTATTAAAGTAGTAATAATCTTACCTAATAAGCACCTGAATCGATAACAAACTAAGCCAAGCTACGAGCCGTGAATAAGCTAAATAATTCAACTATTACTTGGCTTAATTGTGAATTTATAACTTGATTATTACATTCAAAGCATCTGACTTTTTTGAACTGCTTGTTAAGGGAATAGCATAGTGACGAGTTGTGTAAATGATTTCCCCAATGGGGAGTCAAACTTTTTGACTTTAGTTGATTTATTAGGCGAAAGAGCGCAAGCTCAACCTAATCAGCTCGCCTATATCTTTCTCCTTGACGGAGAAACCGAATCACACAGTCTTACCTATGGGGAATTAGATAGACAAGCCAGAGCGATCGCATCTCATCTCCAATCAATGCCAGGAGAACGAGCTTTACTCTTATACCCTTCTGGATTAGAGTTCATTAGCGCTTTTATGGGCTGCTTATATGCCGGGGTAGTGGCGGTTCCGGTTTATCCTCCCAGACGCAATCAGAAACTATCTCGGTTGCTTTCTATTGTTAATAATGCCCAAGCGTGTATTGCACTGACTACCACATCGATATTGGCTGACCTTGAGCAAAGGTGGGCAAGTGATGCCGAGTTAGCTCAGTTGAAGTTGATAGCTACCGATACCATTGTTGCTGATCGCCAAGAGTTTGCACCATTATCAGTGACAGGGTCGAGTTTAGCGTTTTTGCAATATACTTCCGGTTCCACGGGAACACCGAAAGGGGTGATGGTGACCCATGGCAATATCATCCACAACCAGCAGTTGATTCAGACTGCTTTTGGTCATAGGGAGCAGACTATCTTTGTAGGTTGGTTGCCTTTGTTCCATGATATGGGATTGATTGGTAATGTCCTGCAGCCAATGTATCTGGGAATTCCCTGTATTCTGATGCCTCCAGTGGCATTTATGCAGAAGCCGATTCGTTGGTTAAAGGCGATTTATAACTATAGAGCGACTACCAGTGGCGGACCCAATTTTGCTTATGATTTATGTGTCAAAAAAATTGAAGAAGAACAATTAACAAATCTTGACTTGAGCAGTTGGAATGTGGCTTTCAATGGGGCAGAACCAGTACGGGCAGAAACTCTGAAGCAATTTGGTAAAAAATTTGCGAACTGTGGTTTTAACTACAGAGCCTTTTATCCTTGCTATGGCATGGCGGAGACTACCCTGTTGGCTACCGGTGGTGAAAAGAATCAACAGCCATTGATTCACGGAGTTAAAGCTAAAGATTTAGAACAAAATTCGGTAGTACAGAGTGAGATTTACTCCCCAGAAAGTCTAAAGTTGGTGGGTGTTGGTCATTCTTACCTGGACACAACAGTAATTATCGTTAACCCAGAGTCCTTAACTCCGAGTGAACCAGGACAAGTAGGAGAGATTTGGGTTAGCGGTGGCAGTGTAACTTCTGGGTATTGGAATTGCCCCCAAGCAACACAAGAAACCTTTCAAGCTTATCTAAAGGATACAGGGGAAGGCCCTTTTTTACGTACAGGGGACTTAGGATTTTTTAGTAATGGAGAACTTTTTGTTACAGGAAGACTAAAGGATCTAATTATAATTAGAGGTCGTAATCATTATCCCCAAGACATTGAATTAACTGTCGAAAACAGCAACAATTCTCTACGAAGTCATTGTAGTGCTGCCTTTTCTGTAGAAATAGAAGGAGAGGAGCGCTTAGTTGTTGCTTGCGAGGTAGAACGAAGTTACCTCAGAAAGTTAAATACACAGGAAGTAGTTAAAGGAGTTCGCAAGGCGGTAAGTGAAGAACATGATTTGCAGGTTTACGCTGTAGTTTTGCTCAAGACAGGAAGTATCCCAAAAACATCCAGTGGTAAAATTCAGCATCATGCTTGTAGAACTGGTTTTTTAAATAAAAGTCTAGATGTCGTTGGAGAATGGACGATCAATCTTCAGGAAATGGACTTACCACATTTACCGACAGCATTGGCAATGCAGTTGGAGCAAGTCAAAAATGGAGTAACACAACAGTTATTTTCATATAAAACTAAGTCTAAAAAAGATTTGCAAAAACAAAAATTAGTTTCAACTAAAGAAGAGCTCGAAACTTGGCTTGTCTCCCATATAGCTCATTATCTGAATGTATTACCTGATGAGATTGATGTGAATGACTCCTTTGTTGAATACGGATTAGATTCTTCAGTAGCTTTAACTCTTACAGGTGAATTAGAAACCTGGCTAAATTTGGAGTTACAACCAACTTTGTTCTGGGAATGTTCCAATATTCCTGAATTAATCCAATATTTAGAAGAAAAAATCGAAAATGAACCCAACGAAACTAATATTTAATCCTTTTGCGGCTGAATTTCATCAAAATCCCTATCCGACTTATGCCAAATTAAGAAGAGAAGATCCTATTCACTGGAGTTTGCTTAATGCTTGGGTGATAACTCGTTATGATGATGTAAAAAGCCTACTCCAAGATCCTCGTTTTCAAGTAGACGATTTACCCCTTCGTCTTCAAAATAAAAGCTCTTATCTCAAACAGGGAGACCTCTACACTCTTTCTAAAACCGTGGATAAGTGGCTATTTTTTCAAAAAGCCCCCGAACATACTAGATTAAGGGGTTTAGTGAGCAAGGTTTTTTCTCCTGGTAGTGTGGAGTTAATGCGTCCCTTGATTCAAGCAAATGTCAACGACTTATTAAACAAGGTCAAACCTGATGGCAAAATAGATTTAATTAAGGACTTAGCTAGTCCCCTACCTGCACTGACTGTCACCAATATTTTGGGTTTACCTACTGAAGATTTTGAAAAATTAATTTGCTGGTCTTATGATTTATTTTTTGTCTTCGATCAACCGATGTCCCTAGAAGGTTACCAGAGACAAAATGAAATAGCGATTGAAGCCAGAGAATACTTATTAGATTTTATGGCACAACAACGCCAATATCCTAACCAAGGATTAATTAGCCAATTACAAAGACTAAAAGACCAAGAAAATGGATTAAGTGAGGATGAGATTTTAGGTTTCTGTATTATGTTACTGATTGTAGGGCAAGAAACAACTAAAAGCTTCATCGGTAATGCTATACTAGCTTTAATACAACACCCAGACAAGCTAGCACAACTCAAAAACAACCCTGAGATTACCAATCAAGTAGTCGAAGAATTATTACGCTATGACACTCCAGTGCAAGTAATTGCCCGTTTAGCGACAGAAGAGGTGAAGATGAGAGATAAAACTATTCGCCAGGGTGATAAAGTAATTCTCTGTCTAGGTGCAGCTAACCGCGATCCTGACCAATTTCCAGAACCTGATATTCTTAATGTTAAACGTCCTAACCGTAATCTTCCTTTTGGTGGGGGTATTCATTTCTGTTTGGGTGCCTTTATTGCTAGAGTACAGGGGCAAATCGCGATTAATACTATAGTACAAGATTTAGCTAACATACAATTAGCTACAGATAAGTTAGATTGGCGTGAAAGTATTACCCTCAGAGGGTTAAAAAGTTTACCATTAACATTTAATACGAATCTAAGGTAGATAATAAACCTTCCAAATTACTATACCCTAGTTCAGCAAAAGCTGTTGATAGAAATAATAATGACTTTACTAACTTTAGTCGATATTCTCTTATATAGAGCGCAAAATCAGCCCGATCGCCAAGCCTATATCTTCCTCGAAAACGGAGAAATAGACTCAGGGAGTCTAACCTACGGGGAATTAGACCGACAAGCCAGAGCGATCGCATCTCATCTCCAGCAATGGCAAGGAGAACGGGCTTTATTGTTATATCCTTCAGGATTGGAGTTTATTGCAGCTTTCTTTGGCTGTTTGTATGCTGGGGTAGTAGCGGTTCCGGTTTATCCTCCCAGGCGTAATCAGAAATTGTCTCGGTTGCTTTCTATCGCCAATGATGCTCAAGCAAAAATAGCTCTAACAACTAGATCGACATTAGCTAACATTGAGACAAGGTGGGAAGAGGAAGCAGAGTTAGCCCAGTTGACGTTGGTAGCTACAGATACAATTGAAGCTAATGGTCAAGAATTTCTCCCTAAATCAGTCACATCAGAGAGTTTGGCGTTTTTGCAATATACTTCCGGTTCTACGGGAACACCAAAAGGGGTGATGGTGACCCATGGAAATATCATCCACAACCAGCAGTTGATTCAACAGGCTTTTGGTCATACTGATCAGAGTATCGGTGTTGGTTGGTTGCCTTTGTTCCATGATATGGGATTGATTGGTCATGTTTTTCAACCTATTTACGTGGGATTTCCCAGTATTCTGATGCCACCAGTAGCGTTTCTCCAGAAGCCGATTCGTTGGTTAAAAGCGATTTATAACTATAGGGCAACTACTAGTGGGGGACCAAATTTTGCTTACGATCTATGTGTCAAAAAAGTTCAACCAGAACAATTAGCTAATCTTGACTTGAGCAGTTGGGATTTAGCTTACAGTGGGGCAGAACCAGTACGAGCAGAAACTCTAACACAATTTAGCCAAAAATTTGCGAACTGTGGTTTTAGCGAAACTGCATTTTATCCTTGCTATGGCATGGCGGAGACTACCTTATTTGCTACCGGTGGGGAAAAAAATCAATTACCGGTGATTCAGGAGGTATTGGCAGGAGAACTAGAACAAAATTTGGTAGTAGAGAGTGAGATTTCCTCCCCAGAAAGTCGAAGATTTGTGGGATGTGGTCATCCTTACCTGGACACAACAGTAACTATTGTTAACCCAGAATCATTAACTCGTTGTGAAACAGGACAAGTAGGAGAGATTTGGGTATCTGGTGAGAGTGTTGCCTCTGGGTATTGGAATCGTCCCCAAGCAACACAAGAAATGTTTCAAGCTTATCTGAAAGATACAGGGGAAGGACCTTTTTTGCGGACAGGGGACTTGGGATTTCTGCTCAAAGGTGAGTTATTTGTGACTGGACGACTCAAGGATATGATCATTATCCGGGGTTGTAATTATTATCCCCAAGATATTGAATTAACCCTTGAAAACAGCCATTCTGCTTTACGAAGTCATTGTAGTGCTGCCTTTTCTGTGGAGAGAGAAGGAGAGGAGCGCTTAGTTGTTGTTTGTGAGTTGGAACGAACTTACCTACGGAAGCTGAATACAGAGGAGGTAGTTAGAGCAATTCAAATTGCCGTATCCACAGAACATGAATTAGACGTTTATGGGGTTGTATTGTTGAAAACTGGGAGTATTCCTAAGACCTCTAGTGGAAAGATTCAACGTCGTGCTTGTAAGCAAGGATTTTTAGAAGGGAGTTTAAAGGTCGTAGGCCAGTGGCAAAGAACTCTTGAAACTACTCCTCAGATAAGTAGTTTAAGTTCCCCTCTAACTCCTCAAGATGATTCCTCTGCTACCCCGTCAAAAACGGTGGCAGAAATCTCAGCCTGGTTAATCAACAAAATTGCTGAACTCTTGCAACTAGCACCAGAAAAAATTGACAGTAGACAACCCTTAGCTGTCTATGGTTTGAATTCTATCAAAGCTGTGAACATTGCAACGGAATTAGAAGAATGGTTGGGAATTTCGGTTACTCCAACTATTGTGTATGACTATCCCACTATTCAGGCACTAGCTAACTATTTGGGGCAAACAACTCCCTCGTTAGAATCCTCTGCTTTTGTTTCCAATCCTCAGAGTGCAACCGAAGCAGTAGCAATCGTTGGTAAGGGGTGTCGTTTTCCAAAAGCTAATAATCTCCAAGCTTTCTGGTCTTTATTGCGCTCAGGTGATGATGCTATTACTAAAGTCCCAGTCTTTCGTTGGCAATCAGACAATAGTTGGGGTGGTTTTTTGGAGCAAGTTGACCAATTTGATCCCCACTTTTTTAGTATTTCTCCCCGGGAAGCTTGCAACATGGATCCGCAACAAAGATTGTTGTTAGAAGTTAGTTGGGAGGCATTAGAAAACGCAGGATTAGCAGCAGAAGGATTAGCCGGAAGTCGAGGTGGGGTTTTTATCGGTATTAGTAGTGGAGATTATGCCAACTTAAACGGAAACCTTACTAATACCGAAGCCTACTATGGTACGGGTAATGCCTTGAGTATTGCTGCCAATCGTTTGTCTTACTTCTTGGATTGGCATGGACCGTCTTGGGCTGTAGATACAGCTTGCTCATCATCATTAGTAGCAGTTCATCAAGCTTGTCAAAGTTTGTTGCAAAGGGAGTGTAATCTGGCTTTAGCTGGAGGAGTAAATTTAATGTTGACTCCTCAATTAACTTTGACTTTTTCTGAGGCTCAAATGATAGCAGCAGACGGTCGCTGTAAGACTTTTGATGCGGCTGCTGATGGTTATGTACGTTCAGAAGGCTGCGGAGTAGTTGTACTTAAACGTCTTTCTGATGCTTTGGCTAATGGAGACAATATTCAGGGAATTATCAGAGGTTCTGCCGTGAATCAGGACGGTCAAACTAATGGACTAACTGCACCAAATGGCAAATCTCAACAAGAGGTAATTCACCTAGCATTAGCTAATGCCCGAGTCAAATCGAATCAAATTAGTTATGTGGAGACACACGGGACTGGCACTTCTTTGGGAGATCCGATTGAGGTGAATTCTCTCAAAGCAGTGCTGATGTCAGGTAGGGAGTCAAATCAACCTTGTTGGATTGGTTCGGTAAAAACCAATATTGGTCACACAGAAGCTGCTGCGGGGATTGCTGGTTTAATTAAGGTGGTCTTGTCATTAGAACACGGTGAGATTCCACCTCACCTTCACTTGAAACAGTTAAATCCCTATATTGAACTTGAGAATACTGCTATTGAAATTCCGACGCAACTTCAGTCATGGTCATCGGGGGAACAACCAAGACTAGCAGGGGTTAGTGCTTTTGGTTTTGGCGGTACAAATGCCCACGTCATTGTAGAAGAAGCCCCAGGACGAGGCAAAAGGCAAAAGGCAAAAGGCAAAAGTGAAGAGTTAAGTGAGCGTACTCACCATATATTAACTTTATCTGCAAAATCTGAAAAAGCTCTGCTTCAGTTAGCACAATCTTATGAAAAATTTTTAGGGAATAATTCTACAGCTGCGATCGCAGATATTTGTTTCACTGCCAATACAGGGCGATCGCACTTTAACCATCGTCTAGCCATTATCACCTCTGACCAACAAGAATTAGCCGATCAATTAGCCAAAATCAGTGTGGGCGAAGAACCTAATGGTGTATTTTCTGGAAAACTTAGTAATAATAAAGCACCTAAAATTGCCTTCCTGTTTACAGGACAAGGTTCTCAGTACATCAACATGGGAAGACAACTCTATGAAACTCAACCCGTCTTCCGTCGAACCTTAGACCAGTGCGAGCAAATTCTACAATCTTATTTAGAAAAATCTATTTTAGATGTTATTTATCCTGAAAATACTCAACAATTAAATAGTTCTCTCCTTGACCAAACTGCTTACACCCAACCAGCCCTATTTGCCATTGAATATGCGCTCTTTCAGTTATCGCAATCCTGGGGAATAAAACCGGATGTGGTGATGGGGCATAGTGTAGGAGAATATGTCGCAGCCATAGTAGCAGGAGTATTTAGTTTAGAAGATGGATTAAAATTGATAGCCCATCGGGGAAGGTTAATGGAGCAGTTACCGGATGGGGGTGAGATGGTAGCGGTGATGGCATCAGAGGAGCAAGTCAAGCAACTGATTGCCCCCTACATAGAACAAGTGCCGTTGGCGAAGCCCGCCGTAGGCATCGCTGCCATCAACGGACCCCAAAGTGTGGTTATTTCCGGTGCAGCAGAAGCAATTAGGACAGTTAAGGAAATTTTAGAAGCGGAAGGAATTAAGACCAAACAGCTACAAGTATCCCATGCCTTCCACTCACCCCTGATGGAACCAATGTTGAAGGAGTTTGAAACAGTAGCTAATCAAATCACCTATAATCTACCTCAGATTCCACTGATTTCAAATGTAACAGGAACCAGAGTAGACCAGAGTATTAGCACAGCTAACTATTGGGTAAATCATGTCCGCCAACCAGTGAAGTTCGCCCACAGCATGGAGAACTTGTATCAAGAAGGTTATCAAGTCTTCCTAGAAATCGGTCCCAAACCAATATTGTTAGGAATGGGAAGGCAATGTTTACCAGAAGATGTGGGAGTTTGGTTGCCTTCTCTGCGTCCCGGTCAAGAAGACTGGCAGCAAATGCTACAAAGTTTGGCTGAGTTATATGTGCGGGGAGTCAAAGTTGATTGGTTGGGATTTGACTGTGATTATGCTCATAATAAAGTAGTATTGCCCACCTATCCATTCCAAAGAGAACGGTATTGGATAGAGACACCACCACAAAAAAATAAAAAAACTGAGTCATCCTCACAACTTACATTAGTACCTAACACTAATCTCCCCTATCATATTTTTTGTCTATCAGGTTCCAGCCAAGAGGAATTATTAACTTTAGCAAAACGCACAGTATCTGTTATCAAACAAAATCCTGAGATAGAACTTGACAATCTTTGTTTCTTAGCAAATACCAAGAAATCAAATTCTGAGCATCGCTTGGCAATTGTAGCTAAATCGACTTTAGACATTCAAAGTAAACTTAATGACTTTATAGAAGGGAAACCGGTTACTGACTTATTACAAGGAAATCTTAACAAACGTCAAATTTCTAAGATAGCTTTTATCTTTAGCGGTCATGGTTGTCAATATCATGGCATGGGTAAAGAACTCTACGAAACTCATCCTATTTTTCGTCAGGCTTTTGATGAGTGCGAACAAATTATCAGTTCCCACATCGAAGAGTCTTTATATGAATTCTTGTACTCTGATGCAGCAAAAATAGAATTAAAATTGGAAAGAATAGACTATAGTAGTCCCGCTCTATTTACCCTTCAGTATGCTTTAGTTAAATTATGGAAATCTTGGGGAATAGAACCTTCTTTAGTTTTTGGGCCTAGTTTGGGAGAGAATGCGGCAGCTCATACGGCAGGAGTTTTTGATCTTAACTCAATATTAACAAAAATTGCTCTTGTCAATAAGCAAGTAAAACAAACCTTATTGCCAAATAATAAAACAATTGGAGTAATTACATCTGAAGAAAAATTAAAACAAATCATTAAACCTTACAGTAAGGATATTTCAATTATTAGTTATGGGAGTTCTAGAAATGTAATAACCGGCTCACATCTGGCAATAGAAGCAGTCAAAAAAGAGCTAAAAGAACAAAAAATTGTACACATGCAAATGCCTGGAGATCCTTATGGGTTTCATTCCAGTAACATTGATGGTTTTTCAAAAAAACATAATGAAATACTCAAAAATCTTAATTACTCAATACCACACACTGATTATTTATCTACTGTTACGGGGGAGCTAGTTAGCTCAGAAGTCATAACTCCGGAATATTGGATAGCACATTTAAGACAGCCAGTACAGTTATCTAAAACATCAAAAACTCTTTATCAGCTAAGTTATGAAGCATTTGTAGAAATCGGACCTCAAGCTATTGCTTTAGGCGCTGTACGTGCATGTTTTCCTGAAAAAGAAGGAATATGGCTTCCTAGTTTACGTAAATTAGGTTCTGACTGGAAGCATATATTGACAACATTAGGACAACTTTACGTTCTGGGGACATCTGTCAATTGGGAAGGTTTCTATCAATGTTACCCTCAGCGTCAAGGGTCATTGTCAGAAAATATATTTGGGGAAAATTCTGAGGAAACACCTATTCTTAAGAGTTTAAGCAACGGGGATATTGAACAGGTCAATCAACTATTGCAAGCTACAGGAGAACTCTCTGATGTAGAAAAATTACTAGCACCTAAGTTACTGAAGTTACTTTTAAAACAACATCAAAAACAATTAAATTTAGAGCAAAATGTAGAAAATTGTTTCTATGAATTAGTATGGAAGCCTTTGCCTCTCAATCCTCATCAACTTTCTCCAAATAATTTAGAAAATACATCTCAACACTGGCTAATTTTTGCAGACTCTAGCCAAATTGGGATAACTCTAGCTCAATTCTTACAAAAAGAAGGTCATCTTTGTACTTTAATATATCCAGATCATAACTATAGCGATCGAGAAACAAGAGTTTATGGTGTCACACCTGATGATGCTGAAGATTTTAAAAGATTATGTCAAGAAATAAAAGATGGTAGTTCATCATCTGTGACAGGAATTATTCATCTTTGGAGTTTAAATACAGAGTTTGCGGAAGAATTGACTCATGATAATTTAGAAAAAGCCAAGATTTTAGGTTGTGGTAGTGCATTATATCTTTTACAAGCACTGAAACCCATTATTAACTCTCAGATGTCTAATTTATGGTTAATTACTAAAGGGTGTCAAAATGTAACAGCCAATTCAAACAACCTACAACTACAAGAGACACTTTTATGGGGTTTAGGGAAAGTAATAGGGTTAGAACATCCCGAATATGGATGTCGATGTTTAGATTTAGAGGCTCAGTCTGAGATTATTGATTCAGCATCAATATTACTCAAAGAAATTTTAAATTGTGATTCTGAAAACCAAATAGCTTATAGTCAAGGGTTACGTCATGTAGCTCGACTAGTTCCACAAGAAAAACAGTTGGAGGATCAACCAAAACACTTATCTATTCAATCTCACGCCAGTTATCTCATTACTGGTGGTCTTGGTGCTTTAGGATTAGAAGTCGCTCAGTGGTTAGTAGAGCAAGGGGCTAGAAATATTATCTTAAGCTCACGTAGAGAATCCTCAGCAAAGGCTCAAAAAATCATAAAAAACCTAACCAACAAGGGAGCAAACATTTCAGTTTTATTAGCGGATATTTCTAAACAGCAAGAGATAGCTCAAATAATCAAAATAATTAAGTCATCTTTGCCTCCCCTGAAAGGAGTAATTCATGCAGCAGGAATTATAGATGATTGTTTATTACAACAGATGAGTTGGTCTGGTTTTGTGAACGTTATTGCTCCAAAAGTCAATGGTGGTTGGTATTTGCATAAGCTAACTCAAGATATTCCTCTAGACTTTTTCGTTTGCTTCTCCTCAATGGCTTCAATTATCGGTTCACCTGGTCAAGGAAACTATGCTGCTGCTAATGCCTTTATGGATGCTTTAATTCATTATCGCCAATCCCTGGGATTGCCAGGATTAACTATTAACTGGGGACCTTGGGGTAAAATAGGTATGGCTTCTCGTCTGGGGGATAATTATCAAACTCAGATGGCATCTTCTGGGATTAATTTTATAACTCCAGAGCAAGGAATAAAGGCTCTTAATTGCTTAATATCTAAGTCCGAGCCACAAATAGGGGTATTTAATATTGACTGGCATCAGTTTAAGCAAGGGTTATCTCAGAACATCAATATGCCTTTGTTAGAGGAGTTGATTTCAGTTAAATCTATTCCGACCGAAGAAAAAAATAGCTTTTTATCAGAGTTAAAAAAACTTTCGGCTACTGAAAGAGAAAAGAAGTTAAATCATTATCTTCAAGATTGTGTTGCCAAAGTTTTGGGGATGAGAACAAATCAGATAGATGTAGAACAACCTTTAATGAGTATGGGTGTTGACTCACTCATGGCCATAGAAATACGTAATCAAGTTCAAACAGATCTAGAAGTAGATATTCCCATTACTAAATTGATGGAAGATGTTAATCTTACTACTCTAGTCATTGAGCTTAACGAGCAACTTACTCAGAGGGATACAGAACAGAACCTATCTGCAAAAAAAGAGGAAACACTACCCACTGATGTCTATCCTCTTTCCTCTGGTCAAAAAGCTCTTTGGTTTTTATGGAAATTAGAACCAAAAAGTAGTGCTTATAATCTGAGCTATAGCTGCCGTGTTTATTCAAAAATAAGTGTCAAAATTATAAGGAAAACTTGGCAAATATTGTGCGATCGTCATCCTTTATTACACAGTGTTTTTATTCAAAAAAAAACTGAACCAGTTCAAAAGATAATTCATTATAAAAAATTAGATTTTGAGGTAGTAGATGCCTCTAAAATGAATAGTTCAGAACTTGAGCAAAAAGTCAATTCAGAATCCCAACTCCCCTTCGATCTGGAAAATCAACCAGTAATCAGACTTCGATTATTCCATCTTTCTGTTTCCGAACATATTCTCTTACTGACCATCCATCATATTGCTGTTGATGGTTGGTCTATGGGAATACTGATCGAAGAATTTAAGCTCATATATAAAGCAGTATTATTAGGAACAAAGTCTTCTCTTCCTCCTCTTCAAAATACCTACCGAGATTATGTTAGCTGGCAAAGAAATTTATTGGCAGGAAAATCTGGAGAAAAACTATGGGAGTATTGGCAAGAAAAACTGCAAGGGGATTTACCAGTACTAAATTTACCTACCGATAAACCTCGACCAGCCCTACAAACTTATAATGGCTCTTCTGTTAAGTTTGGTTTATCAAAGCAATTAACGATAAAACTGAAAGAACTAGCAAAACAAGAAAAAGTAACCCTTTATACCCTAATTTTAGCCGCCTACAACGTTCTTATTCATCGCTTATCAGGACAAGACGAAATATTAGTTGGTTCTCCTACTTCTGGCAGAACAAGATCTGAGTTTGTGTCTGTAGTTGGTTATTTTGTCGATCCAATAGTAATACGAGCTAATCTTTTTGGTAATCCTAGTTTCCAAGATTTTCTCAGTCAAATTCGCCAAACAGTAGTCGAAGCCTTAGCACATCAAGATTTTCCTTTTGCTTTATTGGTAGAGCGACTACAGCCAGAAAGAGATCCTAGTTATGCCCCTATATTTCAAACGATATTTGCTCTGTACAACTCGACACAAATGGAGAGCTTTCATAAATTTATTGTCGGAGAACAGAATATAGAGGGACTAAAAATAGAGCCTTGGGAAATAAGGCAACAAGAAGGTTTATCTGATTTATATCTAGAAATGCTAGATGATGGCACATCTGTGATGGGTTCTTTCAAATACAACACCGATTTATTTAAGGAAGAAACCATTTCTCGGATGGCCAGTCATTTCCAGACTTTGTTAGAGGGCATTATCGTTAACCCTCAAGAGAAAGTGGGTCAACTTCCTTTGTTAACTGAGATCGAACGCCATCAATTGTTGGTGGAATGGAATGATACTGCAACAGAATATCCCACTGATAAATGTATCCATCAATTATTTGAGGAACAAGTACACAGAACGCCAGATGCAGTGGCGGTGGTGTTTGAGCAACAGCAATTAACCTATCGTCAGTTGAATCAAAAAGCGAATCAACTTGCCCATCACCTGACAAGCTTGGGAGTAAAACCAGAAGTATTGGTGGGGATTTGCGTAGAACGTTCAGTAGAAATGGTGGTGGGACTGTTGGGGATACTTAAGGCAGGTGGCGCTTATGTACCCCTTGATCCCAGTTATCCCCAAGAACGGTTGAGTTATATGTTGGATGATTCAGGGGTTGAGGTCTTGTTGACTCAACAGTCTTTATTGACATCTTTACCGCCAAACGAAGCCCAAGTCGTTTGCCTGGATAGCCATGGGGAAGCTACTCTACAAGAGAATCAGGAGAATCTTGATATTGGGGTCGGTTTAAATAATTTAGCTTATGTAATCTATACTTCTGGTTCTACGGGACAACCTAAGGGAGTGCTGATTCCTCACAGGGCGATTCATAACCATATGTGCTGGATGCAGCAAACCTTTCCTCTAGAGACAACAGATAAAGTCCTGCAAAAGACCTCTTTTAGCTTTGATGCAGCTGTTTGGGAATTCTATGCTCCCTTATTGGCCGGTGCTCAGCTCGTCCTCGCACAACCTGGTGGACAACAAGATAGGGACTATCTCATTGAGACAATTATTAATCAAAAAATTACCATCCTTCAGCTTGTACCTTCTCTGCTGAAGATGCTATTAACCCACGAAGCATTTAGTCAATGTCAATCACTCCGGCGAGTTTTCTGTGGCGGTGAAGCTCTCTCTATAGAGTTACAGAAACAATTTTTTGCTCAGTCCAATGCATCCTTGTATAACCTTTATGGCCCGACAGAAGCTTGTATTGACTCAACGTTCTGGACTTGTCAAAGGCATAGTCTACAACAAACTATTCCCATTGGTCGTCCCATTGCGAATCTGCAAACTTATGTGCTGGATGTAAACTTGCAATTGCTTCCAGTTGGTGTTATCGGTGAGTTACACCTGGGCGGAACCGGACTAGCGCAAGGTTATCTCAACCGTTCTCTGCTAACCGCAGAGAAATTCATTCCCAATCCTTTTGGTGAAGGCTGCTTATATAAAACGGGGGACTTAGTCAAATATCGTTCCGATGGTGCAATTGAGTATTTTGGACGTATTGACCATCAAGTTAAAATTCGCGGTTTTCGTATTGAACTGGCTGAAATTGAACAAAAGCTCCGTTTATACAAGCGTAAAATAGAGCATAATTTACCCAATAATAAAACCACAAAACTATCGGTTAATTCGTCAAACTATCAACGTTGTAATACTTGTTTGATTACCTCCATGCATCCAGAAATTACCTTTGATAATTTTGGTGTTTGTAGCGTTTGTCGTTCTTATGAAGAGTACCAAGAACAAGCCAAGAGGTACTTTAAAACCCTCAAAGACTTTCAAGCCTTAATGAGCGAGGCTCAGCAGCAAGGCGAGTATGACTGTATGCTGCTCTATAGTGGTGGCAAAGATAGCTCCTATGTCCTCTACCGCCTGGTGGAAATGGGTTACAACGTTCTTGCCTTTACTTTTGACAATGGGTTCATTTCCCCAACAGCGATCGCTAATATCCAACGTCAAACTCACAGGCTTGGGGTGGAAAGCATTATCGCCCAGACTGAACATATTAACGAAATTTTTGTTGAGAGTTTAAATACAGACTCTACCGTCTGTTCAGGTTGCTTTAAATCCTTGACGGCAATCAGTACTAAGCTTGCTAAAGAAAAAGGGATTAACGTGATTATTACTGGCTTATCCCGTGGACAGATTTTTGATACTAAATTAGTGGGATTGTATGAGCAGGGAATCTACGAGCCTGAGGCGATAGAAGAAAAACTACTCCTTTTCCGCAAGATGTACCATACTCAGGAGGATTGGACGACTCGGTTGCTTCAGGTTGATGTACAAGACGTACCCTTCGAGCAAATGTATTTCGTCGATTTCTTCAGATATGATCGAACACCCGTTGAAGAAATCAATAATTTCCTTAAAGCCCGCGATTCTTACTGGCAAAAACCAAAGGATACGGGTTTTTGTTCCTCGAATTGCATGATGAATGATGTGGGTATTTGCGTACATTCTGCCCAAAAGGGATATCACAACTATGAAGCCCCGTTAAGCTGGGATATTCGCCTGGGCATTAGTCAACGAGCAGATGCTTTAGCAGAAGTTGAATCCCCGATTGACGTTAAGAGAGTGGGAAAAATACTGGATAAAATTGGCTATTTTTCTAAGGAAGTTCAGGATGCGGTGATTTTAGTTCAGGAAGATGGAAAAAGCAGTCAGTCCTTATGTGCTTATTTTGTTGCCAATCAACGGTTAACAGCATCAGAGTTACGTGCATACCTCGCCGCGAGTTTGCCAGATTACATGATCCCGTCGCACTTTGTTCAACTAGATAAGATGCCGCTGACTCCCAACGGTAAAGTAGACCGCAAAGCACTACCAGCACCCGACGGGGCAATTAGCCGAGAACATGAATACGTAGCGCCACGAACACCAACTGAAAAAATATTAGCAAATATCTTCTCTTCAGTTTTAGGTGTCCAAAATGTAGGTCTCCACGACAACTTTTTTGAACTGGGCGGTCATTCCCTTGTCGCTATCCGTCTCATGTCCTTAATTCAACAACAATTTCCAAAAAATTTCCCCCTAGCTACCCTTTTCCAAAATCCAACTATTGAAAAACTCGCCAGCCTTCTCCACTCTTCAGTAAATACATCTGACTCCATCTTAGTGGGTATTAAAACCAGTGGAAATCAACCTCCATTATTCTGTATTCATCCTGTTGGTGGCAATGTCTTGTGTTATGGAGACCTAGCTCGTCATTTAGATAGCGATCGCCCAATATATGGGTTACAATCTCTCGGTTTAGATGGGCAACAGCAACCCTTAACGTCTGTTGAGGAGATGGCATCCCATTATATTCAGGTAATACAGCAAATTCAACCCCAAGGACCATTACACCTAATTGGCTGGTCTCTCGGAGGTGTAATTGCCTATGAGATGGCACAACAATTACAGGCTAAAAATACTCCAGTGGGTCTTCTAACGTTAATAGACAGTTATGCACCCACTGTAATTCGGATGCCTTCAGAAATAGATCAAGCCATAATAATAAATCAATTGGCTCAAGATTTGGGAGGTATCTATGGTCAAGAGTTAGATATATCCAATGAAACACTGAGAAAACTCGAAGCATCCGAGCAAGTTTTGCATCTATTTGAGCAAGCCAAACAGCAAGGGATATTTCCATCAGATATAAAAATAGAGCAAATGCGGTCTTTATGGGAAGTTTTTAAAGCAAATCTAGCTGCAAACTATCATTATCAACCGCAAGCTTATCCAGATTCAGTTCTCCTTCTAAATGCTAGTAAAACTTCCCAAGCAGTAATTGAAGACCCAACCCACGGCTGGGGTTCTTTAGTTCTAGGTGACATCCAAACTCACACTATTACTGGAGACCATTACACCATTATGAAAGCACCTCAAGTTGAGGGGCTGACTGCAAAATTGAACAAGTATCTATAAACCTTATCAAAAATGAACAGACTTAAGTAATAAATCATTTTTTATTTGTAATACAGCACCAATTATTCTACAGCTTGGTTATTTTTTTTAGGGATAATTTATAACAATCAACAGTTCTGGTCGAACCACGTAATAATACAAGTAAGTTAAGGTACTGGTAGACTGACCTAATGTTAAGAAAACCTAAAAAAATATCAACGATACTATGGGTTGTGGTAATAATACTTGTGAGTAGCCTGACCACTACCTGTGGCTTTTTACCAGCCATCACAGCAGAGCAACGCACCTTCATCAACCTTTCCCTGGACTTCTTAGGGGAGTATCAACTGCCCCAAACGCAGTTCAAAAATACAGTAGTGGGAGGATTGTCAGGATTGGCCTATGATCGGGAACGCGATCGCTTTTTAGCTGTTTCTGATGATCGTTCTCGATTAGCTCCAGCTCGATTCTACACCCTAAAACTAAACTTCAATCCCACCGATACAGGAAACATAGGGATTGAAAACGTAGAAGTGGAAGATGTCACTTTCCTCAAAGATAAAAATGGTGAGACCTTTGTAAGGGGTACCCTGGATCCAGAAGGAATTGCTTGGTCTGGAAAAGATTCTGTATTTATCTCTAGTGAAGGGGCTACTAATCAAGGCATTGCTCCATTCATTCGGCAGTTTGATATAGCAACAGGACAACAGTTGCAAAATTTAAAAATTCCCCAGCGTTATCTACCGAATGATACTGACCTAGAAACAGTTAGTAATGGTATCCAGGATAACTTAGGATTTGAAGCATTAACCTTAGAACCGATCAGCCTAGCTGCAGCCAGTGGGCAAGAGTCATTTCGCTTATTTAGTGCCAGTGAGTACTCCTTACACCAAGACCAGCCAGAACCAGAGACCGAACAAGCAGCGGGAATTCGTTGGTTGCACTATTTGATTGGAGACGTTACTCCTCCAATGCTGGTTAGTGAACATCTTTACTTACTCGACGAAGACCCCCCTAACACCATTGCTCACGGTTTGACTGAGTTATTAGCAGTGGATACCGCAGGACATTTTCTAAGTTTGGAGCGTACCTATGGTTTATTTGGATTTAGTGCCAAACTTTATCAAGTGGTGACCGGTGGAGCAACCGATACCACCAAGATTGCTAGTTTCAAGGGTAATATTTCCAAGATTAAGCCACTGAAAAAAAAGTTGTTGTTGGATTTGAGTGAATTGGGGATTTACTTAGATAATTTAGAGGGAATGACCCTTGGTCCGCGCTTGAGTGATGGCACTCAGAGTTTAATTTTGGTGAGTGATAATAATTTTAGTGAGGCTCAGGTGACACAGTTTCTGTTGTTTAGGATTAAAGGTTTGAAATAGCCCAAAGAAACCATAGGGATTCCCAAGCTCTCCCGCCGTTTGCTATCAGCTATAGTGCTGGGTACAGGAAATACAGAATAGGGAACTTCAGATCAGGGTAATGATGCGCCCTTGTCAACTAAAGGTTTTAGCAATTGGTCTTGATGCATAACCCAAACCATAAGGGACTGCATCAAGACCATGTATTCTTAAAGATACCAACTACATCAAACACTACTTCATCCGAAGTTCCCGCTATTCTAAGTTCAACACTTCTGGTAATGACTCATTCTACGGATATCGCTACTTTAGCCCGCTGGATGGCAGCTGATTTTAGTAACCAACAGCAGGCGTTTGAGAATCCACCATTGTATGCTCACATCCGCGTCTGCATGCGTCCTCTACCTTGGTCAGTGCTAGATGGATGTAGCTTGTTCCTTGAGCAAGCCTATGACTATATGCTCAACACCCCCTACCGAGTGCGGGTACTAAAGATTGTTGAGCTAGACGGGCAAATCAAAATCGAAAATTACAAGGTTCAGGATGAGAAACTATTATACGGAGCTTCCCGTGATTTAGAACGTCTAAAATCCCTGAGTGCCCAACAGTTAGAGAAGCTTCCTGGTTGCACGTTCAATGTTACCTGGACTGGTCACAGCTTCAAAGCGGAAGTAGAACCAGGTAAAGCTTGCTTGGTAGTGCGCAATAGTAAAGAAACCTATCTCGATAGTAACTTTGAAGTAATGGAAGAAACATTGATTAGTCTTGACAGGGGACGTGACCCCCAAACCGATGAACTAGTTTGGGGTTCGATTGCTGGAGCATTTCACTTTGCACCCAGGACTAGCTTCGCTTCAGAAGTGCTGATTCCAACTCCGGAATTTACTGAACTATAGAATTAACTCTTACCGTGGCGGTTTGAGTTCAAAAAAGGTTCCATATAAACCACAATTATAGCGAAATCGATCAGGTTAGAGTCAAGGGCTTCGTGGAATCCATAAACACCATGAGCAATGTTCTAATACCTAGAATACTATTGATGTTCAATAAGTGCCCCAAAGCTGATACATTTAGCGAGTAAGGTTACCCAAGTTGGATCAAGGAACTATAAACTACTAATAACTAATGGCGAATGACTAATGACTAATAACTAATTATGCGAATTGCTTTTTTTACTGAAACATTTCTACCCAAAGTTGATGGCATCGTGACCCGGTTGCGCCACACGGTGGAACATTTGCAGCGTAACGGTGACCAAGTGCTAGTTATATGCCCAGAAGGGGGACTCAAAGCCTACAAAGGAGCCAAAATTTACGGTGTTTCTGGCTTTCCCCTACCCTTGTATCCCGAATTAAAGCTAGCCCTGCCACGACCCTCGATTGGTGGGGTATTAGAAGAGTTTCAACCAGATTTGATCCATGTTGTCAACCCAGCAGTATTAGGGTTGGGAGGTCTGTATTATGCCAAGGTGATGAATATTCCCTTGGTTGCTTCCTACCACACCCATTTACCTCAGTACCTCCAGCACTACGGATTGGGTATGCTCGAAGGAGTTATGTGGGAGTTAATTAAGGTTAGTCACAATCAAGCTGAGCTGAATTTGTGTACCTCTAATGCTATGGTACAGGAATTAAGAGACCATGGTGTTGAGCGAGTAGACTTGTGGCAGCGAGGTGTGGATACGGAAACGTTCCAACCAGAGTTAGCTTCAGATGAAATGCGATCGCATCTTTCTCAAGGAAATCCAGACAGCCCCATACTCCTTTATGTAGGCCGTCTTTCTGCTGAAAAAGAAATTGAGCGGATCAAGCTAGTGCTAGAAGCAATTCCCAACGCTTGCCTAGCATTAGTAGGAGATGGACCCCACCGTAAGGAACTAGAAGCACACTTTGCTGGCACCCCGACTCATTTCGTAGGTTACCTTACCGGTACAACCCTCGGCTCTGCCTTTGCCTCTGCTGATGCATTTATCTTTCCTTCTAGGACAGAAACCTTAGGACTAGTCTTACTAGAAGCGATGGCAGCAGGTTGTCCTGTGGTAGCAGCCAACTCTGGAGGGATTCCCGATATTGTCACGGATGGGATGAATGGGTATTTATACGATCCAGCAGATGAGCAAGGAGCGATCGCAGCAACCCAGCGTCTCTTAGCACAACAGCAGGAACGGGAAACTCTGCGCCGCAATGCTAGAGCAGAAGCTGAACGCTGGAGTTGGTCAGCTGCTACACGCCAATTGCAAAATTACTACCAGGCAATCGTGTTTTCCGAATCCATGTCTTCCGCTGCTTAAGCATCCCCCAGGTCTGACCCACAATTAACCCCATAATTAACGATGTTAGGTGTTAGGTTTGAAGTTTTCGTAACCTAAGGCCTAATTAACTGTGCCTAATTCAACGCTGTCAGCCAGGGTCGTTTGGGAGCGTGAAAGGTAAGCGTTTCAGGGTCTAAGCGTTCCTAATCCGGTTGAGCTTACTGACTTTTTTATAAAGTCTTATCGAAAACTTAACTATTGTAATTGTATAATCCTTAACAGTTTTAGGGAAATCTATCCACTAGTGAAGTACCCCTTAGGGTACTGATTTTTACTGGAGAGATATGTCAAACTTGTAATCAGGATAGATATATCCTCAGATCTACTTATAACCAGGGTGTCAATTCATGTTTTTGAAGTCAAAGACGATAATAGAAGACTTATCAACGCAGCAATTCTTATCTGCCCAGTTGACTTGCCCTCACGCGCCTCCAAAGGCAGGAGCAGACGAAGTATGACAAGACAGAACACCAGTAGTGTCACCGCTACATTATCTCAGTTAACTCAACCCTCACAAACCAGCCATCTAATTGACCGCATCAAAACCCTATCCATTCCTCAATTTAGCTGCTGGTTAGATTTCTTTGCTGCTGATTTCCAACAGTTTCTGGGAGCGATCGCACTGATCAATAATGATGCTCTGGAAACTCGGCTAGAGCAGGTGATCGAGGCTTTAACCCTAAAAGTTGGTCAAGTCCTACAGGCAGAGCAAGCCACTATTTTCATGGTTGACACCGACACAGGTCAACTATGGGCAAACATCCCCCAACCTCACACGGACAAAACCATAGAACGCCGGATTCCCCACAATCAGGGTGTTGTCGGTCATGTTGCTGCCACTGGCAAGTCTTTCAATACGTCAGTTGCTTACCATCATCCCCTATTTAACCCAGAATTTGACGCAATCCCTGGCTATCGTACCCAAAGCCTCCTGTGTATGCCAATTTTTAATCGCAATAACCAGGTGATTGCTGTCATAAATTTTTTGAATAAAACTGGCGGTGTGCCCTTCGATAGTACCGACGAAAAGCAATTTCAGGACTTTGCCGACGACCTTGGCATCATCCTCGAAGCCTGCCAATCATTTCAACGGGCAGCTCGCAACCAAAGGGGAGTGATTGCTCTGCTCAAGGCAACGGAGTCTCTGGGGAAGAGCCTGAAGCTCGAACAAACCCTAAGTTTAGTTATGGAGCAGGCTCGGGATCTAATGCAAGCGGACCGCTCTACGCTATTTTTGCTATGCCAAGATCGCAACGAACTTTGGAGTAAGGTAGCTACAGCGGATGGAGAAAATACCATAGAAATCAGAATACCAGCCAACCGAGGTATTGCTGGTTATGTAGCATCAACATGTAAGCCGCTCAATATTCCAGATGCCTATAAAGACGACCGTTTTGACCCGACCACTGACAAACAAACCGGTTATCGCACCGAAAGTATTCTTTGTATGCCGGTATTTAACTCCAAAAATAAATTAATTGGTGTGACCCAGTTAATCAACAAGCACCAAGGCTACTTTACCAGCTCTGATCAAGAGTTTATGCGGGCGTTTAATATTCAGGCAGGCATAGCTCTGGAAAATGCCCAGCTGTTTGAAAGGGTCCTGATTGAAAAGCAATATCAGCAAGATATCCTGCAAAGTCTAACCGACGCAGTGATTTCCACTGACATGCAGGGACGAATTGTGATGATTAATGATGCAGCCATCAAGTTCCTAGGTGGTCCTAATCGTAGAAAAGGCAGTCCCGATTGGAAATTGTGGCAGTCTAAGCTCACTGGTCGATACATCTGGGATATAGTGCCGATTGAGAATCTCCAGTGGCGTTGGCAAGATAGCTTGGCTACAGGGACTCGGCATTACATGCCAGAGCAAACTCTGAAGATTGGTCTATATAAACCTCCTCAAGGGGATTCACAAGGGTCACCATCCATGGTGCTGGCAATGCCAAAGTGGGATGACCCGAATGTTTATGTACCCTGGAATGAAACACCCCAGACGGAATCTTCATCTACTTATTATTTGTCAAAATACCAAGTTCAGGAAATTGAACGCAGTCTAAACCTAAGCGTCAATCCTTTGCTCAACCCAGAGGGTAGTGTGCGGGGTGGGTTGGTGGTTTTAGAAGATATGACTCGTGAGAAGCGTATGAAGACAGCCATGTATCGCTACATGACTCCACGGGTTGCTGATCAAGTCTTAGCCCTCGGGGAAGATACCTTAATGCAGGGCAAGAAGCAAGAAGTAACCATTCTATTTTCCGATATCCGGGGCTACACAAACCTAACAGAACATCTCGGAGCAACAGAGGTGGTATCGTTGCTTAACAAGTATTTTGAAACCATGGTAGAGGCTGTATTCAATCACGATGGCACCTTGGACAAGTTTATTGGAGATGCCTTGATGGCCGTGTTTGGAGCACCTTTACCCCTGCCAAATCATGCTTGGAAGGCTGTCAAATCAGCTCTAGATATGCGTTCACGCTTAGCAAAATTTAATTCCAATCGCAGGGGTAACAACCAACCGGAAATCCGGATTGGGATGGGAATTAGTTCTGGAGAAGTGGTTTCCGGCAATATCGGCTCCCAAAAACGGATGGACTATACGGTTATTGGAGATGGGGTGAATTTAAGTGCTCGTCTCGAAAGCGTTACCAAAGAGTATGGCTGCGATATTATCTTGAGTGAGTCTACCTATAATTTGTGCCGCGATCGCATTGTGGTGCGGGAGTTAGATCAAATCCGGGTCAAAGGTAAAAACGAAGCGGTTAGGATTTATGAATTAATTGGCAAAACCGACCTATCCCTTACCGATAAAAGAAAACGGTTCTTGGATTTGTATCAAGCAGGGCGTAATGCTTACATCAAACGAGACTTTCACCAGGCACTCAAGTATTTTACTGATGCACTAGAGATACAACCAAATGACCGGCCTGTCAAAACCCATATTAACCGAGCTAAAAACTATTGTGATCATCCTCCTGATGATTCCTGGGATGGAGTTTACACGATGACCACGAAGTAAAGTATGAACTATTTCTTCCTTCTTTATATACCCAGGCTCTTTTTGCTTTGTTTCAAGTCTTTCCACAGTTGTTTAATCTGCTGGTAAGCCTCTTCTGGAGGCAGCTTACCAGCAGTTTCCAGATTACAGATGTAGTTTACTTTTTGAGAAAATTCCTGTAAATTAGCGTTAAAAACCAGGTTTTCTGGCTTAAACTGACCGTGATAGGGACTGTGAGGGTATAAAAAATCAGATGGATCTACCATAGCTATTGCCTGCACCAGACGTTCTTAACCTAACCTTAACTTAGCTATTGGCTGCACCAGACGTTCTTAACCTAACCTTAACTTAACTGATTATACTATAACTTCCTAGCCAAATTTCTGATTTGGCATGATTTTGATTGCTGCAATTACCCAAAACACAAGGGCATGGTCTTGATACAAAGCGCGAGTGTGGGAAACCAAGCCAAAGCGGGAGTGGGGTGGCCTATCCTGTTCCCTTGCTGGATCGTTTTCGGCTTTGGTGAAAAACTTTAGATTTCAGTTCAACAGCTCTTCGGTACCTGTTATGCTTAAAATTTAACTGAAATCGCCTAAAAAAATACTTTATATCGCTTTTAGTTCTTTTGATTTAGTTTTTATGGGAAATAGAATCTCAAAGCCTAAAAGTATTGCTAAGCAATGCTTTTAGGCTTTGTTTTTGACAAAAAAGCATACTCAGTACGAAATCACAAAAATTTATTCCCACTCCTTCCCCTGTTACCACTTTCTCCCTAGTAGCGCTGATCGAGATGTAGCTGACAAACGCATTTAGGATCAATAGGGTCAAACTATATTTCTGGTTCTGTCGAGCAATGCCGGAATTAAATGTATCTTTCAACATCTATCTGTCAAGATATTCTCAGTGAACCATCATGTTACTGATTATGTCCCCTGATCAAAAACTCTACGAAGGTAAAGCCAAAATCCTATATACTACCGATGACCCAGAGATTCTGCTAACTCACTTTAAAGATGATGCCACTGCCTTTAATGCCCAAAAGCGAGGTCAGATTTCTGGTAAGGGTGAGATTAATTGTGCGATCGCATCTCATTTGTTCAAAGTCTTAGAAGAGAAGGCAATTGCTACACACTTCATTGACCGTCCTACTCCCAACCAAATGTTGGTCAAACAGGTAAAAATTGTGCCCTTGGAGGTGGTAGTCAGGAACATTGCTGCTGGTAGTCTATGTCAACAAACTGGAATACCAGAGGGTCGGGTACTCCCGAAGCCCCTAGTGGAATTTTATTTAAAGAATGACGACTTAGGAGATCCCTTGTTAACACGCGATCGCTTACTACTGCTGGAACTAGCAACGCCTGAGCAGTTGAACCAACTGATTGAGCAAGCGTTGCGAATCAACCAAATTCTGACTGACTTCTTCTATCAGTGTGGCATTACTCTAGTAGACTTCAAGTTGGAGTTTGGTGTAACCCCGTCTGAAGAACTACTATTAGCCGATGAAATCAGTCCTGATACCTGCCGCCTTTGGAACCAAGCCGAAACGGATCCGGAGCGTCGAGTGATGGACAAAGACCGATTTCGCAAAGATTTGGGCAATGTAGAACAAGGCTATCAGCAAGTGCTACAAAAAATTCTTCAGAGCAAAATCTAATCAGCCTCTGACTAGAGGTGACAGGGTGACAACAAGTGACGGGATTGATGCCATCGTTAACCCGTAACCCAAAAAAAATTCAGCACATTGGTAAAAATAACCACAGACGAACGAAAATAGACAACAGGCATGCGCATTGCTTGCTTAGGTCTAGTGTTCAGTCATGGTACTGTGGCTGACAACTAATAACTAATATAATAGTTGCTCCTATGGCACTGGAGTTGTTAGCCCTCCGTCAACTAGTAATCAATGGCTTACTGAGAGTTGACCAATGACCAATGACCCAATAGGAATGGTGTGTGGAAGTGTCAAAAACAAACAACACAATGCGTTTATCTCCTTTGTTAGCAGCAATGATCGCTGCTACTGCCAGTATTGGTGTATCCAAACCAACCCGTGGGCAAACCATTCAGTCCCTACCGGATGCACCTCAACAGAATTCCAGTGACGTAAAAACACCACCGGTAGTCGCTCATGGGGGGGACCAACGGCAGTCGCTCATGGGGGGAACCCCCAAGACCGCGCTGCCTCCCCAAGACCGCGCTACCTCTGAACAAGCGGTTACTGAAACAATTGCTGTGCAGGCAAAACCAACGACTGCCTCGGTGCTTCACTCTTCCCGGACTGAGGTGGCAGTACCGACCAAGATTGTTGTGCAGTCTGTGCCTACCACTCTCTCAGGGTCGAATTCTTCACTAACCCAGGTGGCAGTACCCACTAAACCAACTAAACTAGTGGTTCCGGCAGATTCAACAGCCGCAGAGTTACCCTCCTTTAGCCCAAACCCACCTCAACTATCACCGGATAGCATAGAAGGGATTCCTCAACTAACACCTGCTTTTGGGGTAGATCAACCGTCCCAACTCCCGGAACCCAATCAACTGGAGCCCCCTTCAACTCAACCTCCTTTATCAATCGATAGCATCGAAGGGAGTGCTCAACTAACACCTCCTTTTGGGACAGTTGATCTGTCCCAACTCCCGGAACCCACTCAACTGGAGCCCCCTTCAACTCAACCTCCTTCTGACTCCTCAGAGATACGAGTACTGGTAGCAGAAGTCTTGATTACTGGCGCATCTCCCCAACTGGAGGAGGAAATTTATCGGGTGATTAAAACCCGACCAGGACGAGCAACCACGCGCTCTCAGCTTCAGGAAGATGTGAATGCTATCTTTGCCACAGGTTTCTTTTCCAGTGTGGATGTGCAGCCAGAAGATACTCCCTTGGGAGTTAGGATTAGCTTTGTTGTCAGAGCTAACCCAGTATTGCGTCAGGTGGCAGTCAAAACAGAACCCCCAGGGGAAGGGCAACGGATCGTAAACCAGGAAAAAATTAATGAAATCTTCAGTGAGCAATATGGCTCAATCCTGAATCTGCGAGACCTGCAAGAGGGAATCAAACAATTAAACGATTGGTATAAGGAAGAAGGTTATGACCTAGCTCAAGTCATTGATGCTGAGCAAGTCACACCGGATGGCACAGTCACCTTGGTCGTGGCAGAAGGGGTGATCGAAGCTGTCAAGGTGCGTTTTCTCGATGAAGAGGGTAACCCGGTTGTAGATGAAAATGGCAACCCACTTCCATCAATGACTGACAAAGAGGAACCGGTTGGGGGTAATACTCGCCCCTTTATTATTACCCGGGAGGTGGAGTTAAAATCCGGTAGTGTATTTAACCGGAAGAAAGCCCAAAGGGACCTACAGCGAGTTTTTGGTTTAGGCATTTTCGATGATGTACGGTTTTCCTTTGAACCTGGTACGGACCCACGCCAGGTGGTCATCGTAGTAGACGTGATTGAGAAGAGTAGTGGCTCGATTGCGGCTGGTGCAGGTCTGAGTTCTGCCAGTGGTTTTTTTGGTACGGTGAGCTATCAACAGCAAAATCTAGGGGGTAATAATCAGACCTTAGGGGGAGAATTTCAGCTGGGAACCCGAGAGCTATTGTTCGATTTGAGCTTTACAGACCCTTGGATTGCAGGAGACCCCTTCCGCACCTCTTACACTATCAATGCATTCCGAAGGCGCTCGATTTCCTTGGTATTTAATGGGGGCAGCGGTGAGAATAATATTAAAGTTCCTAATGATGATGATGATGGAGACCGCCCCCGGATTGTGCGCACTGGTGGTGGAGTGACTTTTCGCCGTCCTTTATCGGAAGATGTATTTAAACGGGCAGAATGGACAGCATCCCTAGGCTTGAAATATCAACGTGTTGCCATTGAAGATAGTGATGGGGATGTCAGACCTGAATCTACAGATGGAGAACTGTTGAGCTTTAGTGACAGTGGTGAAGATGACCTAACTACTGTCCAGTTAGGGGCAGTGCGGGATTTACGCAATAGTACCACCCAACCTACTAACGGTTCTCTACTGCGGTTGGGCATGGAACAATCTATTCCTATTGGTAGTGGCAGCATCTTAATGAATCGGTTAAGAGGTAGCTATAGTTTCTATATCCCTGTAGACTTCACCAACTTTACCGAAGGACCTCAGGCTCTTGCCTTTAACATTCAAGGGGGAACTATCTTGGGGGATTTACCTCCCTATGAAGCTTTTATTATTGGTGGTAGTAACTCCGTGCGGGGGTTTGCTGAGGGAGACCTAGCCTCAGGACGTAGCTACCTTCAGGCTACTGCAGAATATCGCTTCCCCATTTTCTCAGTAATAGGGGGCGCTCTATTTGTTGACGCTGGCACTGACCTTGGTTCTGCTGGTTCTGTTCCTGGTGAACCGGGTGAGCAGAGAGATTTACCCGGTACTGGTGTCGGTTACGGTCTTGGGGTTAGAGTACAGTCACCACTTGGTCCGATTCGGGTAGACTTTGGTTTGAATACCGAAGGGGACAGTCGTCTTCACTTTGGTATTGGAGAGAAGTTTTAATTGTTAATTGTGAATTGTTAGTTGTGAATTGTTAGTGGTTAATTGCTAATTGTTAATTGGGATTTGTGATTGGTTAATTTCAATTTTCAATTTTCAATTTTCCTGCATTTATTGATATAAAATTGACCAAAAAACATGTCTTCAGTATATAACACCTTGGCTGGTATGTTTGAACGCTCTGGTGTCGGACTGCACAGCGGTATTTTAACCAACGTAAGGGTACTACCAGCAGCTGCGGGAGTTGGGCGATATTTTGTGCGGGTTGACCTACCAGGTAAACCCGTTATTCCAGCAAACATAGATGCAGTTTCAGGTACTACACTGTCTACGGAACTCTCCACATCAACCCAGTATGGAAACGCTACCGTTCGCACGGTGGAACACCTTTTAGCTGCACTGGCTGGTAGTGGTGTGGATAATGCTCAGATTGAGATTGATGGTCCAGAAGTGCCTCTTTTAGATGGTTCGGCGAAGGTGTGGCTGGAAGCTATCCAGGAGGTGGGAGTAGTAGCAGCAGGGGTTCGAGGAATCGAGGGTAAAGCACACGAGAGTTTTCCCCCCGGACAAGTTCGAGCTACCCTAACACCCCCTCACCTCCTAACTCCCTCAGGAACAACACCTATCCCTTTTGTATTAAACGAGCCAGTCTCGGTTTATCACGGAGATGCCTTTGTAACCGCTCTACCAGCACCCAAAACTCGATTTACCTATGGGATTGACTTTGCGTTACCAGCTATTGGTAAACAATGGTATAGTTGGACTCCAGAACAGAACAATTTTGCTGATGCGATCGCACCAGCTCGCACCTTTGGCTTGGCTGATCAAATTGACCAGCTGCGCGATCGCGGTTTAATAAAAGGTGGTAGCTTGGAGAATGCTCTGGTTTGTGGTAAACACGGATGGGTTAATCCTCCCTTACGATTTTCAAATGAGCCAGTGCGTCATAAACTTTTAGACTTAGTAGGGGATTTGAGTTTATTAGGACGTTTTCCTGTCGCTCACATCCTCGCCTATAAAGCTAGCCACCATCTCCATGTCCAACTTGCCAAAAAGCTGGGTGAACGCATGGGTTGCAAGTCACACACACAGAAGGTTGAAGCTTTAAAAATGAATAAACTAACCTACAATTTGTAATTCTCTTAAAGTACGCTTATGTCCACACTGACTGACGTTGACACGCCAAATAACTCTACCGGAAGTACCCAGGATGTAAATGATGACTCATCAACTAAAACAGTTCTAACTGTTGAAGAGATTCATAAACTACTCCCTCATCGGTATCCTTTCGCATTAGTTGATCGGATTATTGACTATGTTCCAGGTAAACGAGCTGTAGGTATCAAAAATGTTACCTTTAATGAACCTTTTTTTCAAGGACATTTTCCTGGACGACCCTTAATGCCTGGGGTAATGATAGTGGAAGCTATGGCTCAGGTTGGGGGGATTGTATTAACCCAAATGCCCGATAGTCCTGATGGATTATTCGTATTTGCAGGGATTGACAAAGTTCGTTTTCGGCGTCCCGTAGTGCCAGGAGATCAACTGGTAATGACTGCGGAACTGTTGTCCATCAAGCGCCGTCGTTTTGGTAAGATACACTCAGTTGCTACTGTTGATGGTAAGAAAGCAGTAGAAGGCGAACTTATGTTCTCTATAGTGGATTAAAACATAATTAGTAAGAGCGAATAAAAGTTATTTGGTTATTCGCCTTTCGCCTTCGGTTCAGGGTAGGTTATTTGGTTAAAAGTTATTTATTTGTTTATTTAGTTGTTCGCCTTTCGCCTTCGGTTTAGGGTAGGTTATTTGGTTGAAATACTTGGCTTTGGAGGTTAAACGTTAATGTTCTATTTTAGCACTAAAACCTGGAACACTAAACATTAACCCTTAAACCTGCAACAGTCAACCTTAACCTTTCAACATTAAACCTTAAACCTGCAACATTAAACATTAAACCTAAAACCTGCAACCTGCAACCTGCAACCTGCAACCTGTAACCTGTAACCTGCAACCTTAAACCTGCAACCTGTAACCTGCAACCTGTAACCTAAAACCTGCAACCTGCAACCTGCAACTTGTAGCCTGCAACCTGCAACCTGCAACCTGCAACCTTTAACTTGCCAGTATTGTTAGTCATTGGTCACTTTGGTGTTTGGAAAATTGGCAACACTTATTCATCCTACTGCTGTTATCCATCCTGGTGCTGAACTACACCCGACAGTTCAGATTGGTGCCTACGCGGTGATCGAAGATAATGTGAAAGTTGGCCCAGAAACAACCATTGGTGCCCATGTGGTTCTTTCTGGACCGATGGAGATCGGAGCCAGGAATCAAATCTTTCCAGGAGCAGTACTGGGTTCGGAACCCCAAGACCTTAAGTATGATGGTGCTCCTAGCTGGGTGAGAATTGGTGATAATAATCTAATTCGAGAGTACGTCACCATTAACCGAGCCACCGGGGCGGGAGAAGCAACCGTAATTGGCAATGGCAATATGCTAATGGCTTATAGTCATGTTGCTCACAATTGCGTGATTGAAGATTCTGTCATTATCGCTAATGGAACTGCTATAGCAGGTCATGTTTATATTGAGTCCCAGGTGAGAATTAGTGGGGTCTTGGGGATTCATCAATTTGTCCACATTGGACGTCTAGCTATGGTGGGTGGGATGAGTCGCATTGACCGGGATGTTCCACCCTATATGCTAGTGGAGGGGAATCCATCCCGAGTGCGATCGCTTAACTTAATCGGTCTTAAACGAGCTGGACTGACAACCGTTGAAATTAGACAGCTAAAAAATGTCTTCCGGAAGCTCTATCTTTCAGGACAACCATTCACTAAAGCCCTCCAAACTCTGGAATTACCACCAGATAACCCACATGTTGAGCACCTGCATCAGTTTTTGCAGTTGTCTGTCATGGAAGGTCGTCGGGGTTTGATTCCTCCTCGTCGCTGAAAAGGGTAAAGGTTTTTAAGGTTTATTTCAAATTGCTTTCACCTTTAACCTTTACCCTTTGCTAACCTATTTTAGGGATTCTCAATTAAGAAAACAGAAGATTAAAGCACAAAATCTGCCTCTGTAATATCACCAAAATCTACACCACTCAAGACAGCTAATGGTTGATTATTGATGGTGGTGATTATGGTATCGTCATTTTGTTCAAAAATTGAAATCTGACCAAAGGTCAGACCATCTAACTGCAACAGATCTTCACCATCGGTAAAGTCAGTGATGGTAACTTTGCCTACTGTTGACAAGACAAAGGTATCTTGGCCACTGCCACCAGTTAAAATGTTATCTCCTGAGCCACCGATAAGAGTATCATTACCGAAACCACCTAATAGTTGATCTTGACCCTGGCCACCATTAAGCAGATCATTGCCTTCTTGACCATAAAGCCAATCGTCACCCTTGCCACCTTCCAGGATATCGTCATGAGCCCCACCAATGAGGGTATCCTGACCATTGCCACCTTTGAGGGTGTCATGACCGTCCCCTCCAAACAGTAGATCGTCACCGTCACCACCGTCGAGGTAGTCTTCTCCAGCAAGTCCTATAAGAAGATCTTTACTGTTAAGGCCTTTGATAATATCGTCATCTCCGCCACCTTCGAGGATGTCATTGTTGGAAGTACCGATTAGAGTAATACCAGCTTTCTCAAAGCTAAGGTTGTCAACAGCGAAGCGGGTAGCAGTGCCATCATTGAAATCGATTACAACCCGGTCTATTGGTGTATCACTATCAGAAAAGGAGAACAGACCCTCGCTAAAGATTGACAGTGGACTAGTATCAACTTCGATCTCATCTACCAATGTGGAGCCATCAAACAGTTCCACTGTAAAACCAGGTGTGAGAGTACCAAAGGTACTCAGCGCCACCCCAAACTCAAGCTCGGAAATGGGTGCATCAAAGTCAAGGGTTAGGATTCCGGCGGCATCACCTTCCAAACTCGGATCCTGTACAAAGAAAATTGAGCCTGGACCGACGTCAGCATAATTGGCATCCGTTGAATCTACCCCAGCTACTTTGAAATCAAATGTGACCCCCATGAAACTCAGATCATCAACGGGTTGAAAGGGCAGTTCATCGAAAGTCAAAACTGTTGTATTAGTAGAATTACTAGACATCTTTATTTCTCCTAAAAAATACTTTTTAATTGCACCCTATAGTATAAAAAATGTGATTTTAGCTGGCGCTAATTCAGTAAAATCACGTATTTTTTCCTTCATTTGTTTTTATTTTGCTTTCACAACTATGAAAAGTGGATGAAGTAAATGACTAGTTTTAATGAAGTTTATAGTAACTTGTAAAAATCCCATAAAATTGTAAAATTTTTCTTTTAAAAGAAAATACTTAAGTATAAAAAAATTACATAATTAGTGATTAAGCTAATATGGATTTAAATGTCCGTTCCCGTAGCGTGACCTACGGTCAATCGCTTAGCGTGGCCAACGGCCAATCGTTCCCGTAGCGTGACCTACGGTCAATCCACTTGTGCAAAAGCCGGTCTACCATCTCCCCATTTCCTGATCTCCCCATCTCCCCATCTCCCCATCTTCCCCTCCTGGGAGGGGTTAGGGGTGGGTTCCCATCTCCCCATCTCCTCATCTCCCCATCTCCCCAAAGCGCCCCTATTCACAATTTATTCACAATTTAAATGTGTGACAGTTTACCCTAGCCGGGCACTGATACCATGTTGCAGTAGTCAGGTAATTTAGATTTGGTTACTGTCTACTCCCCTATTTTCCTAATCCCTATCGATCCATTAACCATGACTCTCAAAACTATCTTTATCAGTACTGGCGAGGTATCTGGTGATTTACAAGGGGCTCTACTGATTGAAGCATTGAAACGTCAGGGAACAGCAGCTGGCTTAGAGTTAGAGATTGTTGCTCTAGGCGGTGATCAAATGACCCAAGCTGGTGCGAAGCTGTTGGGTAATACCACCAGTATTGGTTCTGTAGGAATTCTGGAATCTCTACCCTTTGTGCTGCCTACCCTGAAAGTCCAAGGTCGTGCTAAACAGTATCTCCGGCAGCAGCCCCCTGACCTAGTAGTGCTGATTGACTACATGGGACCAAATTTGAGTATTGGTAGTTTTCTGAAGCGTGAACTACCGCAATTACCGGTAGTGTATTATATTGCTCCCCAAGAGTGGGTTTGGTCTATCTCTAAGCGCAACACCAGGATGATTGTGGAGATGACTGATCGAATGTTGGCAATTTTCCCAGAAGAAGCCCGTTACTTTGTGGAAAAGGGAGCGTCAGTTAGTTGGGTAGGTCATCCCCTGGTAGATCGGATGGAATCTAGCCCAAGCCGGGAGGAGGCTCGTGCTACCTTAGGCATAGCTCCAGAACAAAGTGCGATCGCACTTTTACCTGCCTCTAGACAACAAGAAATTAAGTATCTCATGCCTGTAGTCTTTGAAGCCGCCAAGCAGCTACAGTCACAATTGTTGGATACTAAGGAAACCGGCCAGCTTAGCCAGTCAAAGGGTGAAGGCTTAAGGGAAAGTCAAGCTGATTCACCACTATTTTGGATTCCTCTATCTTTAGAAGCCTATCGCCATCCCATTGAAGAAGCAGTAAAGCGCTATGGTTTACAAGCTAAGGTGGTAGCTGGTCAAACTAAGGAAATCTTGGCTGCTGCTGATTTAGCCATTACCAAGTCAGGTACAGTGAATTTGGAACTAGCACTACTAGATGTGCCCCAGGTAGTTTTCTACCGAGTTAATCCCTTTACCTACTGGTTTGCTCGCACTTTCTTGAAGTTTTCGATTCCCTTCATGTCTCCCCCTAACTTAGTAGTAATGCGTTCCATTGTGCCGGAGTTGTTACAAGAGCAAGCCACACCAGAGAATATTGTCCAGGAATCCTTGGAACTCCTTTTTAATCAAGAACGGCGTCAGCAAACCCTGAAAAATTATCAGGAAATGCGCCAGTTATTGGGTGAAGTGGGCGTATGCGATCGCGCTGCTCAAGAAATTTTCCAACTAATCAGCTAAAACGCATTTAAAATCGGGTTTAGCTTAGGGTGGTCAAAGGCTAATGACTGTTCGCGTAGCGTGCGCGTAGCGCATTGGCTGATAGATGTTCGCGTAGCGTGCGCGTAGCGCATATGCTTAAAACCCACATTCCGCAGGTTAGCTTGGATATAGAATATTTTTTACGACACTATGGGAA